>CBDUMB010000528.1:0-2615 GCA_965368205.1 uncultured Pseudomonadaceae bacterium
CTGTCCGTTGAACAGTGACTGCATGGCGCTGATGGTGTTGATCTGCACTTCCTGGGCCTCAGCCTGTAATGCGGTATCTTCCAGGTTGCCTAAATCCAGGCCCAGGGGGTCTGCCAGCTGGCCTGCAATTTCACTGAGGTTGGCCGGTATGCTCGCCACAGCTTGGCTGAGCATGTCGGTCAAGCTGTTGTCTTCGTGCTGGCTTGTCGGCGCATACAAAGCATCTAACGTGCCGACCACAACCTCTTTGGCAAAAATGCCGGTGAAAATGCCAACCGTGGCAGGCCAGTTATCGGCTTCGATACCCATGGGTTTAAACACCGGCGTGATGGTTTTGCCGATCGCTGAGAGAATTGAGTTTTCCGAATCTTCGTTGCCAACGCTGCCGTCGGTGCCGATGGAGCTGAGCACGTTGAGGGCAATGACCACCAGCACAATAGCTTTACCGGCGCGTACCACAAACCCTTTCAAACGTTGCCAGGTCTGCAGCAGAATGTTGCGCAGCACAGGTAAATGGTAGGCGGGCAGTTCCAGGATAAACTCGCTGCGGCGTTCCGGTAAAAGATGCTTGCGCACGACCAGGGCGCTCAATATCGCTACAACGATGCCGATCAGGTACAGGGCAAACACAATGTTCTGACCATTGCTGGGGAAAAACGCTGCGGCAAACAGGGCGTATACCGTCAAGCGCGCCCCACAGCTCATGTAAGGGGCCATCAACGTTGTCAGAATACGATCGGGTTGAGAATCCAGTGACCGGGTTGCCATGACCGCGGGGACATTGCAGCCAAACCCGACGATCAGCGGTACAAATGATTTGCCAGGCAACCCCAGGCTGCGAAGCAGGCGGTCGACAATAAAGGCGACCCGCGCCATGTAGCCGGAGTCCTCTAAAAATGCGAGCACCAGAAACAGCGCGCCGATAACCGGAATAAAGGTGCCCACCAGCTGCACGCCGCCGCCGACCCCGTCGGCCAGAAAAACGATACCCCAGGCGGGTAGCCCCAACCACTCGAACAGCTGTCGCGGCCCCTCTACAAACAAAACGCGGCCCACAAGATCGAAAAAGTCGATAAATGCTGAACCGATGTTGATGGAGATCAGGAACATCAGATACATCACGCCAAGGAAAACAGGGAAAGCGGCAAAGCGGTTCAGGACCACCTGATCAATGGCTTGCGTCCAGCCGCTTTGTGTTGCCTTGTCAAAGTGAGTGCAGCCTTCGATGAGCTTGTCGATCTCTGCGTAGCGGTTGATGTCGTCGCCGCTGGCAAAAGCGGCAACAGGCGCGGCATGCGCGATGGCGTTGTTGAGTTCGTCTAAGCCTTCCCGGCGGGTTGCGATGAGTGGCACGACGGGACAGCCAAGGGCTTGCGCGAGAACATCGAAGTCGATTTGTGTGCCTTGCGAGCGCGCAACGTCCAACATATTGATGACCACAACCGTGGGTATGTTGAGATCGTGAAGCTCACTGGTGAGATACAGGCTGCGGCTTAAACTGGAGCCGTCGATAATATTGATGGCCATATCTGCATCGCCGCTGGCCAGATAATCCCGCGCAATTTTCTCATCAAGCCCGCCGGCAATGGGGTCGAGGCTGTAGGTGCCGGGTAAGTCGATAAGCTCCAGGTCACCGCTTGCGGTGGCGTAGGTGCCACTTTTACGTTCGACGGTGACACCTGGCCAGTTGCCAACGCGCTGGTGCGCGCCGGTTAAGGCGTTAAAAAGGGTGGTTTTACCACTGTTTGGATTGCCGATCAGGGCAATTCTGGTCATGTTTCAACCACTTCGAATTGCAGCGCTCTGGCTTCACTGGGTCTTATGGCCAGGGAATAGCCGCGTAGTCGCAGTTCGATGGGATCACCAAGGGGTGCACTGCGCAGGATGGTGACCAACGTGCCAGGTACCATGCCCAGGCGCTGCAGCTGCGCGCTGTAGTCGGACTTTTCGGTAAAGCCCGTGATGCGGATTTGCGTGCCCGTGTTGAGTTCGGCCAGGGGTGACGTCATGGTGGATGAAGGTCTGATACAACAACGGAACTCTGACAGCTCCGCTTATTTTGTGCAAATGATTCTTATTTACATTGAGGCGTGCATAAACTGAGGCGCAGAGGTTAAATAGGCGTGGGCCTTAAGTGTGCGATCGAACCAGGAGACAGTCCAATGTTGGCGTTAACCGTGGTAACAATAGACCATGACCTCAAGCGGCTGGTTGCAGAGATCAACGGGGCTCTGTGGGATGCGGCTAACGAAATGTCGGTGTACGACGAGGAGTCTTTATCAGCTTTTCTTGAACATCAGGATACGCTCTTTGTTGCCTGCCACGAGGTGGTTGCGTCGCGACATGTATTTGTTGGTATGGCGTCGTGTCGTTTTGAAATCAAACCTTATGGCAAAGAACGCTGGCTCTATGTTGATGAAGTTGACGTCTGTGCTGACCATCGTCAGAAAGGTGTGGGCAAAGCCATCATGCTGAAGCTGATCGAGTTGGCTGAGGAAGCCGACTGCGAGGAAGTCTGGCTGGGCACCGAAGCGGATAATGATGCTGCAAATGCGCTGTATCGATCCCTCGATCCGGATGATGTGGGGCATGTTGTGGGCTATACCTATGAAATG
>CBDUMB010000529.1:0-2609 GCA_965368205.1 uncultured Pseudomonadaceae bacterium
TTCACCAAATACGCCGAGGAAGCTGGCCTGAAAAGCCTGCGCGGTGAGCGGGACCGAGTGTAAAAGGGATTTACCCTGTAACAACAGGTTATCGGTAACCATGCTGCCCTCTGCCACCTGCAGCGTGCCGCTGTAAAGGGTGTTGTCGGCGTAAACGATGACTTCGTCCGCAATTGAACGGTTGTGCAGGATTGTCGCAGCATTTCCCTGTATCACGCCGTTGATGACGTCCAGCTCACCGCTGAACGCTTTAACCGGGTCGTTTGCCGGCGGTGATAAATCCAGGTGAGCAAAAAGCTGGCTGACATGTTCCGGGTTCTGGTCGCTGTAGGTGCCGGCAATGATGTGCGTATCAAACTCCGCAAACGGCGTTTCGAATTTCTGTTGCCACACCCCGGAGGACAGAATAACCAAACCAGTTAAGGTGCAGATGATCAATGTGTCGATAAAAGGTTCCAGAATCGACACCATGCCTTCGGATACAGGTTCTCGGGTCTTGGCGGAGGCATGGGCAATAGGTGCAGACCCCTGCCCCGCTTCGTTTGAATACAGTCCGCGGTTTACACCCCGGTTAAACGCATAGGCAAAACTTGCGCCGAGAAAACCGCCCGTTGCAGCTGAGCCGGTAAACGCATCACTCACAACAGATGCCAGTGCGGGTAGAACATTTTCATAGTTCGACAGCACAACCGCGAGCGCACCAAATGCATAGAGAATGCCCATGAACGGCACCAGGGTGGCGGCAACTACCGCGATGCGCCGAATGCCGCCAACAATGACCAGGCCTAACAGGACGGCTAACACGGCGCCGCTGAGCCAGGTTGGAATGGCAAATGATGTCATCAATCCAGAAGCCATGTTGTTCGCCTGGGGCAGGTTGCCGCTGCCGAAGCTGCTGATGACCGTGGCGATGGCAAAAAACACCGCCAGCCATTTCATGTTGAGACCGTATTCCATGTAGTGCATGGGGCCGCCAACCATGTTGCCCTTGTCATCCTGCTTGCGGTATTTGTGACTGACGGTCACTTCAACAAACTTGGTGGTCATACCAACAAAGGCGGTTGCCCACATCCAGAATAACGCCGCGGGTCCACCCAGGAAGATGGCTAAGCCAACGCCACCGATATTGCCGGTGCCCACGGTGCCTGATAGCGCTGTGGATAGCGCCTGGAAGTGTGTGGTATCGCCAGGATCATCCTGTTGGGAGTGTTTGCCGCGCAGCACGGACCAGGCATGTTTGAAATACCGAATCTGCGGAAAACCAAGGTAAATGGTGAAAAACAACCCCATTCCCAGCAACACCAGCGGGAAATACGCGGCGCTGCCGAGCAACCCATCGAGGAAATTCAGAGCATCTTCTATCGTTTGCATATGGGCAACTTAAGCTGGGTTTGGGAGGCGAAGCGGCAAGGCTTCCTATTTATCTTTTTCGTCAAACAACGCGCCTGTCATGACGTCGAATAACTTGTTTTGCTCCATGATGCCGCGTACCGCCTCGGCATTTTTGCCTGTAGCAAACGCAGCGACGTCTTCGCCCCCATGGGTTTCAGACGGCAGGGGTACAGTACCCAGCTGTTGGTAGTTTGGTGCGGTTGTATCAACATCGCTCAGGTCGGGTAGCGTTTCCTGATAGCCGGGTCCGTTGGCATAACTCAACGTCGTATAGGGCAAAGCATTTTCCACCCGATACATGGGGTTTTCGGGTTGTGGCACCTTGCCCAGTATTGGGTTGCCGCGTGGCGGGTAGCCACTGATGGTCATGGTATGGCTGTGATCTGCCGTAACCAGAATCAGGGTCTCTTCAAGATCGACCAGTTCCAACGCGGCGGCGACAGCGTCAGACATCGCGACGGTATCGGACAAAGCGCGGTACGCATTGGAAAAGTGATGCGCGTGATCGATGCGGCCCGATTCGACCAGCAGGAAAAAGCCTTTTTCATTACTCTGCAGGCGTTTGATCGCGAAGGTGGTCATTTCGGCGACCGAGGGCTCACCGCCCGGATCTCGGACACGGTCTGCCTCAAACTGCATATGTGAAGGTTCGAACAGCGCCATGTATTGTTTGTTGGGGTTGCTGTCAAATTTTTCAAAGTCAGCTTTATTCCACGCATACATACGATTGTTGGCTTTGTTCAGCCATGCCTGCACCAGATTTTTGCCGTCGTCTCGTGCGCCACTCCTGTCCGCGTATTCAGGGTCAGTTGTGGTGTTGGGATAAAACTGGGCTCTACCGCCACCTAAAATAACGTCAATGCCGTCGCCGTGCTCCATATCTACCAGCTGCTGGGCGATGTCTTTACAGCCAAATGCGCGATGTTCATCGGTCATTTCACTGCTGTTTTCCCAGTCACGATCGGGTGAATGGGCGTAGGTGCCTGCGGGTGTTGCGTGGGTGATGCGTGCGGTGGAGATCACACCTGACGCATAGCCGGCTGATTCCGCCAGTTGCAAAATGGTGGGCAATTCGTGGTTCAGCGCTTTCACACAGTCACCTCGGGGGACATCAGCGGTGACACTCAGCACACCCATACGGGTTTTCTGTCCGGTGACAATTGCCGAAATGGTGCCAGCGCTATCAGGTACCTGAGCGTCAGTGTTGTAGGTTTTAA
>CBDUMB010000530.1:0-2606 GCA_965368205.1 uncultured Pseudomonadaceae bacterium
GAATTTCCACACTGCAATATCAGCCTGATATCAGAAAATTGAACCGACTTGTCAGCGAGCCAGTTGAATGCGCCTGTTGGCGTCGGAAGAAACTGGCGTCGCGACGCCGATATCACCCCAACCTGCAACAGCCGCGGTAATTCGAGATTGCCCGCCTGCCAATCTGTTAGGCAGGGCAAAAGAGCCCGTTCGATTTACCGCAACAACTTCACCGATGGCGTTGCGAACCACCAGCGCCTGATCAGCCGAATTATCCCACTGATACATCGTCTGATCAGTGTGCGGCGAAACCGCCAAGGTTACCTCACCCCGCTCCGCGGCGCGTTCCAGCTGTTGGCTCACGATAACAGCACCTTCATGGCGAATTTCAAAGTGGTGGATATCGCTGACCGGCATAGGCACACGGAAACTGAAGGCATGACTGGCCTGAACATCTTCGATGGTCAAACGTGCAAATTCATGGTTAACCACTTCCACACCTTGCGCATCCCAGGCTCGGAACTGATACCTGTGCTGGTCATCACCAAGCGCCGCCATGGGATGGTAGCGTTCCACCGGCAGGGTGCTGAATCGAGACAAGCCCGTATGCGACAATCGACCGGAGATGAGCAGACCCTCGCTGACCGGGGGCCCGAAGCCAACGGGTGAGCCCAACCGATGCTCTAAGGCGCGGGAAAAATGATAGTCGCTGACCCAGAGATCGCGGCAATAGCTCATAAAGTCGCGTTTTGTATCCGTTGGTTCGACCAAAGCATTCTGCGTGACGTCGTAGCCCCAGGTGGTTACGGCTGCATCTGCGTAGGGGTAATTGTCATCTGCGCCCGGCGCATCACATCCGGGGGCATGACCTAGATTCAGGTTATGGCCCATCTCATGCGCAATCACATACGCTGCGCCACCCAGATCAATACTGACGCTGACCGGATACCCCACAAACCCGACCCCCGCTGTGGTTGCGTTGCTACCACCCGGAGGCACTATGACACCGTGATAAAGTCGATCACTGCCATCCAGATCGCGCAGATCAGAAATCTCCATCAGCAGATCCTCCAGATCGTACGCGCCGGTATAGACATAGGGTGTACGTATATCGATATCCACGTCGCCAATGGGCAGAACCTGCAGAGCCTCGCGCATGTAGTCCGCACTGCTCAGATCCGGTGTCTCGCCATTGAACGTCACGGGGACAAACGTCACCCGCAAAGGAGCCAGCGCTGAAATATTGAGGTCCAGGTTGCCGCTGGCTGGGTAGGTGACCGGATTCGAACAGGGTGCAACTTCAACCCGAAAGGTCATGTCTGCGGACACAACACTTTCAGGCAGAACAACATAATGACTCGCGGAAAGAATGGATTCGTCTGCAGGTGACGCAGAGATACCTGGCGGTGTTTGCATGGCAAAACTGGCCGGCCCCTGGCCTGGTCGCTGCACGACAACGCGTGCCTCAGGCGGCACGCCGGTACCCGTGACAAAAGCACGCACCAGCAGTTCTCGACCCGCAACAATATCGATTGCGGGCGCGTCAGACACTTCAGAATCAAAGGCTCGCGCACCCTGATTCAACAATAGCCGGTTGAGCACAACATTCTGCGTCAACGGCGCGCAACTGGCCTCAACAGGCACGGAGACACTGGCTTCATCTGCATCGTTTGTCGTCAAAGACAAACTACCCGACAAATCTTCCGGTCCACAGGTCACGCTGATATTGATATTGGTCGAGTCACCTGGGGCCAGGCTGCCTGATTGTGGTGTGCTGATGGCCACCCAACCCGCGGTTGTTTGCAGTTCAAAGGTCAGGGGCGCGTCTCCGGAGTTGGAGAAGCTCAGACTACCGCTGGCAGATTCATTCTCATCAAGGTCGAAGGCAAGCGCTGTTGGGCTCACGCCGCTGATCTCTGGCGCGGTTGCCACAGGGGGTGGGGCCGCCACTGGTGGCGTGCTGCTTCCGGAGCTGCTACCGCTGCCGCAGGCTGAAATGAGACTGGAAACGAGGACAACTTGAGATACGCAGAAAAACAGCCG
Organism: uncultured Pseudomonadaceae bacterium; assembly: GCA_965368205.1. GTDB lineage: Bacteria > Pseudomonadota > Gammaproteobacteria > Pseudomonadales > Azotimanducaceae > UBA4421. The sequence continues at coordinate 2,023 of CBDUMB010000530.1, forward strand.
CAATGCCCGCATGATTGACGCTCTGTAAAACAAACGTCTATCAGAACAATTTACACGCCCACCAACCGTGATGGGAAAAGCGTTTTAAAAACTCTCAGGTTCAGAGTGTGACTCGCATCACACTCTGTTTCTCAGGACAAGACTACTTGTCGTTAACCTGCTGTCGTCAGAGGCTTGAGCACCAGTTCAACCCGGCGGTTGAGCTGACGACCGCTTGGCGTGCCATTGTCTGCGACCGGATAATGAGGTCCCACACCCAGGGTGTACACCCGGGTAGAGTCAACGCCGGTAGCTTGCAGGTAGGTCGCCACACTGCGGGCACGGCGCTCGGACAAATCCATGTTGTACTGAACCGCGCCGGTGCTGTCTGTGTGTCCGGTGACGTCAATCAGAGTCTGTTTGTACTCTTTCAGTACCAGGCTGACAGAATCGAGGACCGGAATGAAGTCGCCACGCAGATCACTGCGGTCGACGTCAAAGGTGATGTTACCCGGCATGTTCAGGATAACGTCGTTACCCATACGGGTGACGCTGACGCCACTGTTCTGCAACTGCTGGCGCAGGCGGGATTCCTGGGCATCCAT
>CBDUMB010000531.1:0-2605 GCA_965368205.1 uncultured Pseudomonadaceae bacterium
TTGAAAACCTGCAATTCACCGCCTCATTCAAAGAACGCGGAGCGCTCAATAGTCTGCTGAAAAACCCTGCAGCCGTCGCCGCAGGCGTGACCGCTATGTCCGCGGGAAACCATGCCCAGGCGCTGGCGTATCACGGCACTCGTCTGGGTATTCCAACAACGATTGTCATGCCCCGCACGACGCCTAATGCAAAGGTAGAAGCCACTCGCTTGTTAGGCGCAGAAGTAATTCTGCACGGCAGTAGCTTCGACGAGACCTTGCAGTTCACTAAAGATCTTGCCCAACAGCGCGGCATAACATTAATTCATCCGTTTGATGACCCCGATGTGATTGCAGGGCAGGGTACCGTGGCTCTGGAAATGCTTGCCCAGGTGAAGGATCTGGATGTGATTGTTGTGCCCATTGGTGGCGGTGGTCTGATCAGTGGCATAGCAACGGTAGTGAAATCTGTAGCGCCACAAATACAGGTGGTTGGGGTTCAGATGGAACGTTTTGCCAACGCGTATGCGGCTTTTCATAAACAGCCTCAGGCGAACGTAAATCATGGCTTCACTGTCGCTGAAGGTATAGCTGTCAAAGCGCCAGGTGTGTTGACCAGTGCCATCATTAACGACCTGGTGGATGACATCCAGCTCGTCAGTGAACAGATGGTTGAGCAGGCTATATTTGATCTTCTGGAGATAGAAAAAACAGTTGCGGAAGGTGCGGGTGCCGCTGGCCTGGCGCTGGTGCGTAATCAGCCGGCCTCCTTTCGGGGTAAACGCGTGGGGATGCTTGTTTGTGGTGGCAATATCGACATGATGATTCTGTCTTCGGTATTGCAGCGTGGATTGGTTCGTTCACATCGACTGGTGCGACTGGAGATTGAAATTCCGGATACACCCGGTGCACTCGCTAATCTGACAACACTGCTAGGCGATCTGGATTCGAATATTGTTGATATCAGTCATCAACGCGCCTTTGGTGGATCGTCTGTTCGCGCAACACTGGTTGAGCTGGTGCTGCAGATGCGCGGCGAAGAGCAGAAAGACAATGTGACTCAGGTGCTGGAAGCGCAAGGATACGATGTGCGACCGATTAACTGAGCAGAGTTTGCCTTAAATCTCTTTAAAATCACCATGACGCCCTTTGCCTGCAGCGAAGCGTGCAGCGCCGGCGGCGGTTTCGCCACTTTTGATGACCGCAAGACCCAGTTCGGTTTCCTGTATGAGCGCACTTTCCAGCGGTTGATCCCATTGGTTATAAGCACTCAGGCGATCGCTGCGCATGCAGTTTTGCGGGAATTGACACAGCTGCTCTGCCAGGGCCAATGCATCGTTCAGCGCCTGGCCAGGTTTGCTCAGGCGATTGACCAGGCCCATCTGCAGGGCTTCTTCGCCACTGACGCCGCGACCCGTGAGGATTAAATCCATGGCGCGACTTGTTCCCAACAGGCGGGTTAAGCGAATAGTGCCCCCGTCAACCAGTGGCACACCCCAGCGTCGGCAGTACACGCCGAACACTGCGTTTTCTGCAGCGATACGCAAGTCACACCAGGCTGCAAGCTCCAGGCCGCCAGCCACAGCGTGACCTTCTACCGCGGCAAGCACAGGTTTCGACAACAGCATACGTGTAGGACCCATCGGGCCATCACCTCTGGTCGAAACCCTGTTGCCGTCGCCCGTAGCCACGGCTTTCAGATCAGCGCCGGCACAGAAGGTCTGACCGGCACCGGTTAGAATGGCAACGTCAGCACCGGGGTCTGCATCGAATGACCTGAATGCCTCCGCCAGTTCATTGGCTGTTGGTCCGTCGACCGCGTTGCGGGCAGCGGGTCGGTTGATGGTGATGACGGTAACCCGATTGTGCCTGTTGACCTCAATATTCATCCTGCTTGCCTGTATACATCATTTGGGCTCTAGTTTACTTTGATATCAACGCAGTCGTCAGGGGAGATAATATGCGGTTAAAACAATCACGGGTGAAGGCACTTAATGAACAGGAATGGGATACAGAAGCGCAGGAGTTGCTGGCGCCTTTTGTGAAGCAGGGGCGTGTTTTCAATATATTTCGCACGCTCGCTAATCACCCGGCACTGGCAAAGCGCTGGATGGTTTTTGCCAATCACATTCTGGGTAAATCTACGCTGAGTGTCCGCGATCGTGAGTTACTGATTCTGCGCATCGGCTGGCTCTGCCAGGCAGGATATGAGTGGGGACAGCACGTTCAGATTGCGCGTCAGGCCGGAATGTCTGATGAGGAAATCCGCAGTGCCCGAACGGGCCCTGATACAGCTGGCTTATCCGCGCTGGACAAGCTGTTGTTAGAGGCCACAGACGAGCTGCATGCAGATGCTTTTGTCAGTGATAAAACCTGGCAGGGTTTGCAGCAGCACTACAATACGCAACAGCTTATGGACCTGGTGTTCACTGTCGGACAGTACAATCTGGTCTGCATGGCGCTGAATAGTTTTGGTGTGCAACTTGATGAAGGATTGCCCGGGTGGGACGTTTAGATAACAGGATTGCCGTCGTCAGTGGCGGTGGACAGACGCCAGGGGCAACCCTGGGGAATGGACGCGCCAACGCTTTGCGGGTGTGTGACTGCACTATGGACGGCATGACCC
>CBDUMB010000532.1:0-2604 GCA_965368205.1 uncultured Pseudomonadaceae bacterium
ATCCGAATTGTGCACTTCGTCATGGCCATCCAGACCCATACGCCAGCCACCCCAATCAGCTGACAGAGCAAAGCCGCGATTGTCACCGGTTGCTATATTCATACGCCACATGCCCGGGTTTCCCGGCGCGCTGCGCAGATGATAGTTGGTCATGCCATGTTCGATGCCACTGGTATGTACCCGCGCTAACAGTTGCACATCGTCTGCGTCATATTGCCAGGCCACGTTGACCAGGTCCGCATCGATATAGGCAATATCCATGGGTAGCGCTGCGGTACCTGTATCACCAGTTTCACTACGCCCGTAATCCACTCGAAAGGTATGTGCACCACGACGGAAACCATAACCGATATCAAAACGCTCGCGTTCATACTCAGACGGTAGAATTTCGCCACCACTGAATTCGGCATCATCCGCAGACTCAGACAGGCCACTGACGCGCAAAAGATGAGATTCGTTGGAAACAGCGGCTGCCGCACTGAACAGCGCCGCGCCGTTAACGCTCTGGGTACCGGTACGCAGTCGCCCGTCCACTTCGACACCTGTCTCACTGAAATCACCCTGCCAGGTACTGGCTTTGACGGCCCCACCAATGGTTTCAAGGCCTGCACTGACCGAGGCGATGCCGCGATAAACCTGCAACGACTCCAGATGAGCCGCTGGCGCATAAGATAACGGTGGATCCATCCAGTTGGGACCTCCCGCACTGATCACCATACCGTTGACCTGAGTACTGACACGAAACCGTGACATGCCTCGATACTGAGCCATGCCGGTCAGCGGGCCATTCTGTACCACGCTGGCACCGGCGGCTTTACGCAGAATTGTGGCCGAGTCCGGCGCTATGTCTATTGTTTCAGCCAGTTCAAAAACTCTGACGTGGGGGTCTGCCACCACCACCACTTCTTCCATCTGGGCGGGTTCACTCCAACCCGCAGGCGCTGCCAGCAGCAACGCTACGCCTAGTAAGCGCATGTCTCATCTCCTACAAATATAAAAATGCTGTGTTTTAGAAAAGCGGATTAAGACAGAGGGGGTGCACGGGGTTGCTGGCGGTAGATCTCACGTGCGAATAACGCCGCGGTCCAGTTCTCAACCGGAGCGAGATCAACCTGCAGCGAAGTCTCAGGGGTGTATTGCGAAGCAAGGGTAAACGGTTGATCAATCTGACTGCCCAGCTGACAGTCACCCACAGCCTGATGGTCAGCACCGTGTTCCGCGCCGTGGTTACTGTGATGGCCGTGATGTCCGACATGTGGATCAGCAAGGTTCGGCGCGGGCGCAAGCTGCGCCATAAAACCAACAGGCATGCCTTCCGGACACAATGTGGCCACCCAGCCACCACTGAGATTGCCGGGCATGGTGCCACTGGGGAACAAACTCTGCACAAGCAGAGCTGCCGTTACCACAAAGAGCAACGGTCGATATCGTTTTACAGGTACGGTGGCCGACATCTGTTTCAGGACAATTGTCGTTTCAGCGGGATCATCTGAATATCGTGCCGCTGCAACCTCATCAGGTCAAGGCAGTTATGCGTCGCTGACAAAACCTTTCCAGCCCGCCATATAGTCAACGAACTTAGGCGACAGGCCTTCGCTGGCCAGATAACTGCGGGTCACTGGCAAGCTGACGGGTTCAAAATGCGGCTTCTGCAGGGTCTGGTTTGGAAAATCGTGGTGCAGGATGGCCGCTCGACCCAGCATTATCCAATCCACGCCGGCATCCAGGGCGGCCTGCGCTTCAGCGGGTGTGCGGATTTTGCCCGCCACGCCAAGACGCGTATTGCCTCTGGGCAACTCAGTAAAATGCGCCATCAGATTCTGTCCCTGATGAGCTTCTTCTTCAGGCAGCTTGAACACATCCCACAAAGACATATCAAGAAAATCAAGCTGGTCACTCTGCATCAGCCGGGCGGCCATGTCTTTCACCTCTGCGAGCTGCATGCCAAACCGCTCCGGCGACAGACGCACACCAAGACTGAAATCCGGTCCGCAGCGACTGCGGATACCCTCAATAATGTCAAACAGAATACGCCAGCGATTGTCGGCACTGCCGCCAAACTGATCTTCCCGTTTATTAATTTCAGCGCTGAAGTACTGACATAAAATGTAGCCATGGGCGCCGTGCAGCTCTACCCCGTCGAAGCCAGCGCGCTCGGCGCGCTGTGCGGCCACAATAAAATCCTCAATCAACTGCTCTGTTTCAGACGTATCCAGCGCGCGGGCACCGGTTTCTTCATCATCGCTGGGACACACGGGTGCGCAGCCGATGATCTCAGCAGGCGAACGCATACCGGCATGATGCAGCTGCGCGATGGCAATGCTGCCTTCTGCTTTGATTTTTTCTGCCAGGCGGGTCAAGCCTGGCAGGTGATCATCGCTCCAGATACCGAGCTGTCCAGGAAAGCCTTTACCCACTGCCTGTACATGCGCGGCGCAGGTCATCGTCAGACCAAAACCACCTGCTGCACGTAATGTCAGCCAGTGAAATTCCTCTTCGCTCATGACACCGTCTTCATGACTCTGGGAATTGGTCAGCGGCGCCAGCATGAAGCGGTTTTTCATTTGCGGGCCACGGGTAAACGTCAGCGGTTGATCAAGTGTA
>CBDUMB010000533.1:0-2601 GCA_965368205.1 uncultured Pseudomonadaceae bacterium
CAAGGTAGTGGTATTCCTTGATGCGTCCATTTCTGGTGACTTGATAGGTCAGGTCAGTGTCTCCCCGCATGACATCACTGCGTAACTGTAACTGCATGCTGAGCGGGTCGAGCGCGCCAGGGGGTAGTTCCAGTGACCACTGTGGCTTAGCCGCACGATCTGTGACGCTTCCGCTTTGCCAATCGAACGCAAGGTTGATGCGCTTCTTCACACCCATGGCTGACAATTTGTATCTGTAGAACAGCGGTATGAGAGCGGTAGTGTCGGCAAGGGCATAGCGGCTCATCTCTGTTGCTTTGCCTAGTATTGAGCTGGTGTTGTAGTGGTATTCGAACTGGCCGTCTTCGATTGGTTGTAACGTAGAGGTAGCCGTCAGTTTGGTGCCCATCAATCTGGCTTGATAGCTGACTTCGAAGGGTGTCTGTGCAATTTGTGACGCTCCACGATCCATAATCGTAGGTTCTGCACTTAAGCTGGCATTGGCCAGAATCGACAATAACGTCATACAAATGATTTGAATCTGATGCCGACGTATAAGGGTCGTACGCATTTGTTGTGTTACCTCTTGTTGTCGTTGGAATTGTCGGTTGTAACAGGGGGCTCAGTGGACATTCTGCGCGGCTTACGTCGATTACCGAAGTGCATTTCGAATTCCACGCCTGCACCCAGATTCGCTGTCCGCGACTCCTCTGGGAGGGCCCGGGGCCAGGAGACGCCTGCGGTTAATTCCAGGAAAAACCATTCTTTCGAAAAGATCCTGCGCCGGAAACGGAACTCGAAGCCGTAATCTTTGATCGACACTGGCGCGCCGGTTTCGCCTTTGACATAAAGTCGGTAGGAGACCGCGCGCCGGTTAGACAGGCTTTGATAGGTGGTTAGATTAGACACCCAGGAAAGCCCATCCAGACTCTCCGATACTTTGAAAAAGTTCCCCCAGCGCGTCATGAGGTTAGACGAGAAAATGTGGGTAAGATCTCCGCTCAGTGACGTTCCCCAACCGTCATCACCTTGCCAGAACACCCGCTCCTGCACGCGTACAGACCACCGCTCCGAGTAGATCCTGTTCCAACGATAGCTGACCCGGGCATAGGGATCGATTGGTGTGGAGAATTTGACGCCCACGTCAAAGTCAAACCCCTGTCTCTGTCGTCTGCTGCGAGAGGGAGAAAACCCCAGGCCAAGTAAAGCGTCTTCTTCTTCTACTTCGCGGAACCCCTCAGCGGGACTTTCGAACTGGCTGTTGGCTGAGCCGTCTATCACATCATCTGCTTCGCCGAGGCCTGCGATCAGACGCACTCTCCTGCGGGTATTAGGCAGTGCAAATCGCGCTCTGAACTGGGTTTTTGGTTCAAATCCGTCACGCTCGTCCCAGTAACCACCGAGATTTATCTGGCCATAACTTTCGTTGCTGCCTTCGTAGTAAGTCGCGTCTCCAAAGAAGCCGTCGAACCACATTGAGGTACCGCAAACAACCCGATACACAGAGCTTTGGGTTTTGTCGAGCAGACCGTTGATCTGTTCTTCCGGTGTGCAGGCGCCATTTCCTGCCTCAGCGGATGGCTCAGTTTTGGCGGGGGGTGCTGCTTGCAAGGTTGTGTCAACGTCAGGCGAGTTCCCGGCGGCATAAGCAGGCAGGACGACGAGCAGAGAGAGCGCCAAAACTGTAGCGGCAAGGGATGAGCGCCCCGCATGCCCACTCTGATAGTTGAAAGCTCTGCCGTTACCGATTTGCTTGCTCTGCGCCAGTTGTCTATTGCCCTGAGAAGATGCGTTCCCACTCATCCCTGGTCAGCTCTGATTTCAGTTCGAACCGCAGTGCCAGCATCTTGTTCTGGCCTGCTTCCCAACGCCGCTCAAGGTCAGTGATCTCTGCCATCATGCGGTTGCCGTTCTGTTTGTGATCGCGGTAGTACTTGGTCAGCTTTTCGCCGGATGCTGCGTAAGCTTTTTCAAATTTTTTCACGTCGTCACGGGCACCGTCTATGACGGTGGATGCGGCGTCAGCGCGCAAGGGGTCATCTATGGCGGCGGCGACCCGGTTGCCAAGGTCTTTGAGGGTGGCAGTGGTCAACACACCACTGAACGCGGCGCCATTGCCACTGAGTACGTAGGATATGAGTAAAGCGACCAACATATCAGGCACCCTCTGCTGGTGTTGTCATCGCGCGGGGGTTGAGTTCTTTCAGCTGAAACTTCGCCAGACGCTTCCATTCTTTTGCCGTTGTGCTGGCTTTCATCTGCTGGATGATGTTCACCAGTTGCTGCTGATAGGTTTGTCGATCGGTGCGGTAGGTGGCAAAAAGTTGTTCAAAGTCTGCCCGTTCAGCGTCATAGTCGGCGTTCAGAGCGCGCATATTGTTAATGTAGGTTTCAACAGTTGCCGCGTGATTCGCTACCGTCTGATTGCGCATGTCAAGCAGCATAAGCAGGGTGTTGGTTCGTTCCGGGTCTTCTACAACCGCAGTGAGCAATTGACGCTCATCCTGTTTTGCGGCCTCAAAGTGGGCTTCCACTGCGCCGGGATCGGTTGCTGTGCTGCGGAACCCACAACCCGCAACGACAAGAATTGTGGTTGCGAGCAAGAAAGGTAATTTGTATTTC
>CBDUMB010000534.1:0-2585 GCA_965368205.1 uncultured Pseudomonadaceae bacterium
GATATACGACTCGACGTCACATGAGGCGCCGGGGTAACGATTCCAGTACCAGGTGCCGCCAAAATCACCGCCTTTTTCGATGATGCGGATGTTTTTAATGCCTGTCTCTCGCAGTCGTGCACCGGTAATCAGGCCGCCAAAGCCTCCGCCGATGATGATGACATCCATCTCGTCGGTCAGCGGTTCGCGCTCGATAGGTGTATCAATGTAGGGGTCGTCAACGTAGTGGGTGAAGTCGCCAACAACATCAGTGTATTGATTGTTGCCATCTGGCCGCAGACGTTTGTCGCGTTCTAAGCGATATTTTTCACGTAACGCATCTGGATCAAAGCCGAGCGCTTCAGGTGTCGGCGTAGATGAGGGGGTGTTGGCTGAGCTCACTGTTCTACCTTGAGTTGTGACGACTGAAAACGGCAGGTGAGTATAGCAAGCTATCACCATACACCCAATCAGAAAGCTGGTTAGCCGCTATCTCAGTCATGGTGTATTCTCGAAGCTGTCGCCGCCGCAGAGTCTTGCCCACCATGACACCCTCTATCTACAGCCGTCTGAGTCTTCTGATGTTTCTGCAGTTTTTTGTCTGGGGGGCGTGGTTTGTGACCCTGGGCACCTATCTCAACGCGCTTGGCTTTTCCGGATCGGACATTGGTACCGCTTATCTGACGAACAATATCGGCGCCATCATCGCGCCGATATTTGTAGGCATGGTGGCGGACCGTTTTTTTGATTCGGAAAAGGTCATTGGGGTCCTGCACCTGGTAGGCGCAGGGGTGCTCTACCATGTCACCACCTTGACCCAGGCAGGGGACATTATTATCTGGTTGCTCATCTACAACGCCTGTTATATGTCTACTCTGGCGTTAGCTAACAGTATTGGTTTTGCGCAGATGCAATCGCCTGATCTGCAGTTCCCGAAGGTCAGGGTCTGGGGCACAATCGGCTGGATTGTTGCCGGTCTGTCGATTACCTATGTGCTGGCCAGTGGGGGTGGCAATGTGGAAGCGAGCTCGTTGCCGATGAGTATGGCCGCTGCCTGCTCCGCTATCCTGGGTCTGTATTGCTTCACGCTGCCTAACACGCCGCCGGCGAGCCGTGGCAAACATGTGACCATGGGTCGGGTGCTGGGGCTGGAAGCGCTGTCTCTTTTGAAAGAACGCTCTTTTGCCATTTTTGCGGCAAGCTCTCTGCTGATCTGTATCCCTCTGGCGTTTTATTACAGCTTCGCCAATCTGTTTCTCAATGAAGTTGGGATGCAGGGGGTGGCTGCCAAGATGACCCTGGGGCAGGTGTCCGAAGCGCTGTTTCTGCTGGCCATGCCGTTTTTCTTCCGCCGCCTCGGGGTGAAGTGGATGTTGTTGGTCGGCATGTTAGCCTGGGTGTTGCGGTACGGTGTGTTTGCCTTCGGATCCATCGACCTGGTTGGCTTTTTGTACCTGGGCATCTTATTACACGGTGTCTGTTACGACTTCTTTTTTGTTACCGGGCAGATCTACATTGATCAACGTGCGTCCGACGAAATACGTGCCAGCGCACAGGGTTTTATCACGCTGCTCACCTATGGCGCGGGCATGGCTATTGGTACCTACATCGCGGGGCAGGTGGTTGAAAGCTATGTTGTGTCCGGTGGCCATGACTGGCAGACGATCTGGCTCGTGCCCTGTGCATTTGCCGGTGTGATAGCCATAGTATTTGCGATGGTTTTTCGCGAGGACACAGCCACGCGGACGACTCAAAATATTCACTCCGCAGGAGAGCCCACATGAGACTGACACGACGTGCACACCTTAAAAGTCTGGGGCTCGCGGCTGGCGCACTGCTTGCGCCTTCGCTGCGCGCGCTGGAGAAACGTCGTCTGGACAGGATTGGTTTACAGCTTTACACCGTTCGCGATCTTATGGCCAAAGATGTTGCGGCAACCCTTGCGGCGGTTGCGCAAGCGGGCTATGTGGAGGTTGAAACTGCTGGTACCGGTACTTTAAGCCCGGCACAGTTTGCAGCAGCGCTCGGTAACACCGGCTTGTCAGCACCGGCAGCCCACGTACCTTTCAACCTGATGGTTGAATCTCCTGACGCGATTCTCGAGGTTGCAGAAACCGTGGGTTATCAGTTTATTGTTCTGCCCTGGATTGCACCGGAGCAGAGAACACCCGCGGGTTACAGTCAGGTGATCCAGGTGCTGAATACCTTCGGTGAGCAATGTCGCGATGCGGGTATGCAGCTCTGTTACCACAACCATGATTTTGAGTTTGCAACGCTGGGTGACGAGTTGGCTTATGACCTCATGCTGCGCGAGTGTGATGCTGAACTGGTTCAATTTGAGTTGGATCTGTACTGGGCGACCCATGCGGGGGTTGATGCGCGGAGCTACCTGCAGGCCGACCCGGAAAGGTTCCCTCTGTGTCATGTCAAAGACCGCACGGCGACAGGTGAAATGGTTTCAGTAGGTCAAGGTGAGATAGATTTCTCAGCGCTGTTTGCCGCAGGCAGCGGTCTGCAGCACTACTTTGTTGAGCATGATCGCCCGCAGGACTCTCTGGCTTCCGTTCAATACAGTATCGAAACGCTGCAGAAGCTCAGGTATTAAG
>CBDUMB010000535.1:0-2583 GCA_965368205.1 uncultured Pseudomonadaceae bacterium
ACTGGTTCCAGCGATCTGGCAACAAAAGTGCCCTGCATGTATCGATTGATGATAATCCCTCCATTCGCGCCATATTAGAAAGTGATGAGTATGGTGGGCTCGTGGATGAAAGTGTTCAGGCTGAACTCGCGCAGATTGTTCATCTTGCAATTGATGGGTTGCCTGATCGATACGTGAGCGCTCTGAAATTTAAGTACCTGCAAGGCATGAGTGTCGACGAGATCAGTATTGAGATGAATTTGAGTTACTTAGCAACGGAGTCAGTGCTCGCCCGAGCCAGACGTGCTTTTCGCAAGCTGGTTGAAGAGCTGCTGGCCGAATATTCACTGACCTTGAACGATATAGGTTTGAAATCGTGAGCGAAAACAACAAGCCCGACAATTCATCAACGAATGTCGAAGATCATCAGGATAAAGATCTGGAACGCTTATTGAAAATTGCCGGCGAACCACCTCTACCTGATGCTGAACGAAAAGCAATGCACAAACAGGCGTTGGCAGGCATCTGGAAAAACAGTGTGCGACAGCAGCGGCACATGCGCTGGCAAAAACTGCTTGTCCCCGTAGGGCTCGCCGCGTCGCTGGTACTCGCAGTGGTTGTGTTTGTGAGTAATACAACTCTCCCAACTGCGGCACCAATTGCAGAGATCGTTTATCGCCTCGGCGATATGGGCTTGACTGGGGTGGAAACAAGGGAAGATGGCGCCTTGTATGCGGGTGACCTGTTGGTCACTCAGAAAGATGGGGCTCTGACACTCAGCATGAGTGACGCAAGCATTGTGCAGCTTGATGCGTCCACAGAGCTTACGTTGCAGGGAGAGGGGGAGCTGTGGCTGCATCATGGCCGCGTTTTTGTTGATTCACCTGGATTGCAGAGTTCCGTTGTGATTCACACCGCGTGGGGCACCCTGAGAGATACGGGCACCGCATTTGAAGTCAGTGTCAACGAACAAATGCTGCAAGTGGCGATGCGCGATGGCGTTGTCGAACTGACCCTGCAAGATGGTGGACAGCCTGCAGTGCGCGCGGCGGTCGAAAATGGCGCAGGTGATGTCCTCACCGTGGATACCAATATGGCACTGACACGCAGCAGCAGGCCCACGTCAGCTGCGCAATGGGAGTGGGTGCGCCGAGGAACACCGGCGTTTCCGCAAGGTAGCCACTCACTCAACGATGTTCTGATCTGGGCCGCTCGCCAATCCGGGCGTCAGCTGGCTTATGTTTCACCCATAGTCGAAATGCAGGCTCAAACTGAAATCGTGAATTGGCCAGCCATCAAAGCCACCTCAATAGAGACCCAGCTAAAAGAGTTCAGTCAGACCATAGATTATGAAGTCGTGTTTGCCGCAGAGCGCATTGAGGTGAAACCCAAGCGCTAGATGAATGGTGTGTTGTCAGTCCATGATTGCGTAGAATCGTTGCTGTCTCCGTTCTCGAAGGCCAGTGGGATCTGATGCGTGCGCTTTTTGTCTTTTTTGTTGGCTGCCTGCTTGCGCCTTTATGCTGGGCTGAAGAAAACCTGTCCACACTCGACTTGTCGAGCCGGTCGTTGCCATCAATATTTCAGCTCTACGCAGCTAATGGAATTCGCTTGTATTACAGCGAAGCCTTTATTCCCAGGCGTTTCAAGGTGCAGGTCGATCCACCCCACGGCGAGGCGTTACAGCGATTGAGTCGTGTTCTTGAAACCGTTGGGCTGGAGTTAAAAAACGCATCTAACAAAGATGCGTACCTAGTAGTGCGCAAGATTGAGGACCGAACTGCGGCGAAAGCGCGGGTGTGCAGCGCCCAGAATATGTCGCCGATACCTGCCGTCAGGGTCAGCACGTCGTCGGGTCGTTCAATGAATACTGCCCAGGATGGCGCGTTCAGTCTTGCACCTGGAGAGCAGGTGCTTTCGCTTGAGCACCCAGAATTTGCGGTCTGGCGCGATGGTGGTCCGGAGACAGGTGCATTCACATCGCTGCGGGGTTGTACTTACGTGCTTGTTGCGTTGCCCGGTATGGAGGAGATTGTTGTTTCTTCCAGCCGCTACAGCGTGCGCGAGTTCTACGGGTCGAGAGTCTCGTTTGAGACCAGGCAACTGGGTGAAATTGCAGAGCTTGGTGGTGATGCCATGCGTGTGGCAAACCGCCTGCCCGGCGCGGCGAGTGTTGGTGTATCTGCAAAACCCTATGTGCGTGGTGGCAGTCGTGATGAGTTGCTGGTGTTGTTCAACAATGTTGAGCTGATAGAGCCATTTCATCTGAAAGATTTCCAGAGTGTATTTTCCGGCCTCAACCCTTCTGTGGTTGAGTCTGTGGATATCTATACCGGAGGTTTTCCTGCGCGGTATGGTAATCGCATGAGTGGCGTCATGGACGTTCGTTCGAAATCGGGATTTGAGTCTCTCGGCGCCGAGCTTGGGGTCAGTCTCTATTCCACAAATCTTGCGCTCTCCAACAGTTTTGCAGAAGGTCGTGGCAGCTGGGCTTCGGCGTTCCGGCGCGGAAATATTGATTGGGTAACACAGCGGGTGAATCCTGATGTTGGTGAACCCTCGTTTTACGATGGGTACCTGTTGGCAGACTATGTCACTTCGACG
>CBDUMB010000536.1:0-2573 GCA_965368205.1 uncultured Pseudomonadaceae bacterium
TCAGCAGCCGGTCTTCTGCGTTCAGACTCTCTAACAGATATTGTTTACCGTGGACACGCAACGGCGCTTTCTGGGCAGCCATCCGTTCATATTGCGCCCGCCCCTGGTAAGAGGTGCGCAATGCAATATGATCCGTTTCAATGCCCAGCGTCGCCAGACACTCCTGCACCACCAGGCCAACCGCGCTGCCACCCCGCCACAGGCCGACGATAAACGTTGGACGAAAACCACTGGTATAAATCCGCTCACCAAGACGGTAGCCATCCAGGATCTGCTCATCTTCAGTAACAAATATTTTATCTTGAGTGCTGATGGGACTCTGCTTGTACAGGGGAGCCTGGCATACTAAGAAAAATCCACGGGTAAAACATCTACATTGAGCGAAAAAACCTACCTCGACGCCCAGACCCTGCTGGAAGACTCTTTCCGCCTGGCATCGCGCATCTATGACAGCGGTTTCCGCCCCACCTTCATTGTTGCCGTCTGGCGCGGCGGCGCACCTATCGGCATTGCGGTACAGGAATATTTTGCCTACCAGGGTGTCGACAGCGACCATATCTCAATACGCACCAGCGCCTATACCGGCATCGACAATCGGGCACGGACTGTTGCGGTGTATGGCTTAAGCTATCTGATCAAAAAACTCACACGGGAAGACAGCCTGCTGATAGTGGATGACGTGTTTGACACCGGTCACACCATTGCCGCCATTATCGACAACATAGAAAAGAAGCTGCGTAAAAATACACCTGCAGATATTCGCGTTGCGGTGCCGTATTACAAACCCACCCGCAATGAAACTGCACTGGTACCCGATTACTACCTGCACGAAACCACAGCCTGGCTGAAGTACCCCCACTCTCTGGAAGGTTTAAGTCTCGAAGAAATCAAAACCCATCGCCCAGGCATCTACGACATCATTGGCAAACATCTGGAAGCCCTGCAGAAACCGGACACCTAGTTATGCACACCACCGATCAGCACATCCTTATTGAGGCGCTGCAGAATCCGTCTCTGTTTGCACATGCAACGGATGATATGGCGCTCATCGAGACACACATTTCCTGGGTCCTTTTATGCGGCCCATATGCCTACAAAATTAAAAAGGCGCTGGATCTTGGCTTCCTTGATTTTACGACCCTGGAGAAACGCGCCTTTTACTGCAGCGAAGAATTGCGCCTGAACGGCAGACTGGCACCGCAGCTTTATCTCGAGGTTGTACCGATCTGCGGAAGCCCACAACACCCGCAGATCAATGGCAGCGGTGAAGCGATAGAGTATGCGGTGAAAATGCGCCGCTTTTCCCAGGAAGGGCTGCTCAGCGATATGGTCCGCGATGACCGCCTCACTACGACCCATATCGACCAGATCATCGCTCAGGTGGCGCAGTTTCATATGGACATTCCCACCGCGCCCCAGGCAAGCCCTTACGGTACACCACAGCACGTTCACGCCCCGGTACTGGAAAATTTTGCACATATTCTGCAGGGCAACTGCTCAGCGGCCCATGTCCAGCAGATTGGCGAGATACAGACCTGGGCGGAGGGCGAATATCATCGCTGGCTGCGACAATTTGACGCACGCAAACAACAGGGCTTCATTCGCGAGTGCCACGGCGATATGCACCTGGGTAACATGGCGGTAATTGATGACCTGCCAGTGATTTTCGACGGCATCGAGTTCAATCCCGACTTGTATTGGATCGACGTCATGAGTGAAATCGGTTTTCTGCTGATGGACCTCGAGGACTACGGCAAACCACAGTATGCGTACCGCTTCCTGAACGGCTACCTGGAAGTCACCGGTGACTACGCAGGCGTCCAGGTGCTCAGATACTACAAGGCATACCGCGCTGCCGTGCGCGCCAAGATCGCCAGCATACGCCTCTCACAGGAACTTACCGAAGCGGAGCATGGTGAAGCGCTTGCACATTTTGAACGCTATCTGGCGCTTGCAGTGGGCTACACGCAACCACAACACCCGATCCTGCTCATCACCCACGGCCTGTCCGGCAGCGGTAAATCTACTCTGTCTGCACCGCTGGCTGAATGCATGGGTGCCATCCGTATACGCTCTGACCGCGAGCGACAGCGCCTGTTTGGTAGAAGCTCATCGAGTGGCAAAACAACAAGCATCGACACTGGTATCTATGCGTCTGATGCGAGCGCTCAGACGTATCAGAGGTTAGCCGAATTAGCCGGCGTCATTCTCGCCGCGGGATACCCCGTGATTGTTGATGCCACATTCCTCGAGAAATCCCAGCGGGATCAGTTCCATGAGTTAGCAGAGGGCTTGTCCGTCCCGATGCGCATCTTACACTTCCACGCAGAACCTGAGGTCCTTAAGCAACGTGTTAGCGCGCGTCAGAGTGAAGGTTCCGACATCTCCGAAGCCGACCTGGTTGTGCTCGAACATCAGCTCGACACCTATCAGCCCATGGCGGCTGATGAAAAGCGCAGAACGGTTTTCATTGATACCGAACAGTCCCAGAGCAGCGAACGGTTACAGGCCAGCATCACACAGACTCTGCCTGCAACCACATAGATTAGCGCCCGGCAGCCTGGCCGCGGCGG
>CBDUMB010000537.1:0-2566 GCA_965368205.1 uncultured Pseudomonadaceae bacterium
CAGATGTTGTGCCTGGGCGTTGCACCACTGCAGGCCAGAGAGAATCTGGGCCCGGTGTGCCTGTTGACCTGGATAAGGGGCACTCACCCATTCATCCAGAACCTCCACGACACCTGCGCCGGACGCACTCGGCGAAGTGCCGTCTGCGGGTATCAGGATATCCGCCAGGGTGGAGATCAGCATCTGCTGCTCTTCTGTCAGTGTTTTAGGCCAGGGCGCCGGGGCTGGATGCAGTAAGTTTGGGTCCGTACCATAGCCCGGTGCGCTCACGGGCTTTGGATCAACGCTTACCCAGTCCGCAGCGCTGAGGTCGCTGGCCGCCGCGAAGCTGAAAGGCATACCCCAGCCAGCGGCCAATACCATCATCCGTCGCAGTGACTCACGGCGGCTGATCATGGTCTTCATACCCTACCTTTGTGCATGGCTGCACTCAGATGGTCGGCGTTGCGCATCGCGAGCGTCATCAGGGTCAGGGTACAGTTTTTATGCGGATTTGAAGCAAATACGCCGCCGTCCATGACAAACAGGTTAGGCATATCCCAGGCCTGGCCCCATTGATTGGTGACCGAATCCCGGCGGTTTGAACCCATGCGCGTGGTGCCCACTTCATGGATGATCTCGCCGCCTTTTTTCAGCGCGTCTTCCGGGCTCTGGTCTGGGTTATAAACCTGACCACCCATGGTTTTGATGATCTGATGCGCAGTTTGCTGGCCGTGAGCAACCTGATTCAATTCCTGTTCTGACCAGCGCCAGTGGAACTTCGGTACGGGAATGCCCCATTTGTCGACCACCTGATTGTCGACTTCCATATAACAATTGGAATTAGGGAGCATTTCGCCTCTCAGCGCCAGACCAATGCTTGATCCATAACCTCTCTGGACGCCGGCTCTCAACGCAGCCCCATAACCTTCAGCCAACCTGCCGATACCCATCCCCGGTGCACCAAAACCGCCACCCAGTTCGAAATGATAACCTCGTGCGAAATCGAGCTCGCCGCGGGCCTGTGCTTTGTGTCCCCACCAGGGAATGAACAGGTGGTTAGACGTATTACCGTCTTCATTGTATCGCGGTCGGTTTTCCAGGCTGGGAATGTAACCTGCAAAGTTGGCGCCGGTGGAATCCATAAGGTTGCGCCCCAGCTCACCACTGCTGTTAGCCAGGCCGTGAGGATGTCTATCGTCCCTGGAGTTCAGCAGAATGCGTGCGCTTTCGCAGGCACTGGCTGCCAGTATTAATACCCTTGTCGGGACATCGATGGCTTTTTGCGTTATTCGGTCCACATAGGTGACGCTCTGGGCTCTACCGTTCTGATCGCTTGTTACTTTGCTGACCATCGCGTTGGTAACAATTTTCAAGCGGCCGGTTGCCATCGCCATTGGTAATAAAGAGGTTGTGGTCTGGAAAGCCGCACCGATAGAGCAGCCGCGGCCGCATGGGGTTGCATAAAAACAAGCCTGTCGTTCGTCCAGCGGTTTCGTCAGCACAGCGCGATGCATATACGCTGTTGGTATGCCAAGTTTCCTGGCTGCGGCTGACAGCAGTAATTCTGGCACCCGGGGTGGTGGCGGTGGCTGCAGCACCCCGGGTGACGAAGCAGGCATATCATCGAGCCCTGGGTTGTCTCCTGAAACGCCAATCAGCGTTTCAGCTTTGTCGTACCAGGGTGCAAGATCAGAATACTCGATGGGCCAATCTGCCCCCAGGCCATCCCGACTGTAGGCTTTGAAATCATGTTCGCTGAATCGCAGCGAAAAACGGCCCCAGTGATTTGTGCGGCCACCTAACATGCGCGCCCGCCACCAGAGAAATTCACTGCCCGGCGCGGTGGTATAAGGTTCTCCGGGGACTTCCCAGCCACCGTCTACAGTGGCGTCGTAAAACCCAAAGTGTTTGTCAGGTGTAGAGGTGCCCCGTAGAGGCGCCTGGGCCGCTGTATTGAACATCGGGGTTTCAGTTTTCGGGTCGTAGTCGCGACCCGCTTCCAGCATCAGTACTCGATGCCCCGCCTGAGTGAGGACAAAGGCGGCCATGCCGCCGCCGGCACCAGAGCCGACCACCACGGCATCGTATGCAAAACCCTGATGGCTGAAGCTCACTGTGCCCCGTCCAACGTGCGAATTTTCAGATTCTTGAATGACACCACATCGCCGTGGTCCTGTAAGCCGATATAGCCGTCTGTGTTTTCAGCAAACTCCGGCCAGTCGGCAAACTTACTGCCCGCCACCAGTTGCTTGAAAGCTTTGCTGCGCAGGTCGATGTCTACAGTCTGCACGCCATTCTGCCACGCCTGTAAGTGTCCGTTCTGGTGTGAGATGACAACGTCATTCCAAGCCCCGGCGGGTTTCTGCGAAGCAGGCGGTGCTGCGATCAGATCGTATAGAGAACCTGATCGTCGGTTGGCTTGCTTGTTATCCGGATGACGGGCATCGTCAAGGATCTGGATTTCTGCAGCGTGGACGTAGATAGGGAGTTCGCTCTCATCTGCATTAAAAAATATCCCGCTGTTGCCGCCTTCAGCAATCTTCCACTGCAATTTAAGTTCAAAGTTTTCGAAGGCTTCACGGGT
>CBDUMB010000538.1:0-2550 GCA_965368205.1 uncultured Pseudomonadaceae bacterium
GGTTGCCCATGGGAGCAGCTGTTCACTGGATACTCAAGCGTTGGCAACCCTTAGAGCAGCGCAGCCGGAACTGAGAGTCCTCCTGATAAATTCCACAGATAGTCGCGCCTGGATTGCGCAGGCTGCAACAGATAACGGAATTGAAGTGCCGATTCTTCACGACCAAGCACAGATCATTGCACCTTCATTGGGATTCGATCAGGTGGGTGATGCGATGCTGGTGGATACGTCTGGTTGGCAGATTCGTTACCAGGGTGATGTTGGGTCTACCTTGTTAGCTGAACTGGTGACCCATGACGGTGCATCTTCAAGCCAACAGGGCCCCGAGCCTGAAGGCTGTATGCTGGGCCTGCCTGATGTTGGGCCGGTGGCCGACTATGCCACGCAGATTGCGCGGATATTGCAGGAAAACTGTATGGCCTGTCACGTTGAAGGCGGCATCGGACCCTGGGCAATGAGTGAATACGCCATGATCCAGGGCTTTGCGCCAATGATTCGTGAAGTTGTACGGGTAAAGCGTATGCCGCCCTGGCACGCTGATCCTGAGATTGGGCAATGGCAGCACAGTGCAGCCATGTCTGATGCGGACACACAGACATTGATCCGCTGGATTGAAGCTGGAGCGCCGCGTGGTACGGGGGAAGACCCGCTGCTGGTTGCTCGCGATCAAGCGCCACAATGGCCTCTGGGTGAACCGGATCTGGTGCTGGAAATTCCGACCTTTGAGATCCCGGCGACCGGCGTTGTGGATTACCAGTTCCCGGTTGTAGCCAACCCTCTGGATCGAGACGTCTGGGTTGAGGCCGCAACCATTGTGCCTGGCGATACCCGTGTGGTGCACCATGTGCTGATGGGTTCTGCTGAACAGGCGCCAACAGAAAGTGACCGCGAGAGCGTCTTTCAGAACTACATCATGGGTTACGCACCCGGTAACGAGTCTGCCCACATGCCAGCTGGGACGGGTGTTTTTGTTCCCGTGGGTGGCGTTTATCAGTTTCAGATGCATTACACGCCGGTGGGTGTTGCAACAACGGATACCACCAAAGTGGCTCTGTATTTTTCCGATGAACCACCCGCTAATTTTCTACGTCAGCAGGTGGTCCTGAATCCACGCCTGAAAATACCTGCCAACGTGGCGGATCATGTTGAATCGGCTTATTTTGAATTCTGGGAAGACGCGACAATTTATTCGCTGGTGCCGCATTCACACTATCGCGGCAAAGCCTCCACCTTTGATCTGGAATACCCCGACGGTAGCAGCGAAACGATATTGTCAGTTCCGAATTATGACTTTAACTGGCAGCGCACTTACAGTTTTGTGGAGCCCAAGCGAGTGCCGAAAGGCACGCGCATTGTACACAGCACGGTTTATGATAATTCTTCGGCCAATCCAGCCAACCCGGACCCGGAGCGCGAAGTGCCCTGGGGTTTGCAGTCCCACGACGAAATGCTGTATGGCTCCGTCAGTTTCAGTTGGGAAAAAGAACGCTCGGACGCACCCATACACAGCAATTTGACCGCAGGCAGTGCGCAGTTCATCGGTTTCATGGACAAAGACAAAGATGGCAAGCTGGCAAAAGATGAATTGCCGGAAGGGTTGCGAAAGCGTCTTGGCTGGTTCAAGTGGTGGTTTGTCGACACCAACTTTGACGGCGGTCTTGACCTGGCCGAGATAGAGGATATGTTCTCGGGCAACTAGCGGCACAAGTGATCTGATACAGGGGGGGAGAGGTATGTCGAAGTCTGCACAGAAGACAGACGCGCAAGGGTACTGGTCAGCAACGCTCAGGCTGACCACGGTGTTGCTGGTTATCTGGTTTGCCTGTTCTTATGGTGCCGGTATTCTTTTTCGTGAATTCCTTGATCAGTTTTTGATAGGTGGTGCGCCGTTGGGGTTCTGGTTTGCCCAGCAGGGGTCCATCTACTTTTTTGTGGCGCTGGTGTTTTATTACTGCTGGGCAATGAAGCGGCTCGAGAAGAAATATGGCGTGGAGACTCAGTAATGGATCAGACCACGTGGAGCTTTGTGTTTGTCGGGGTTACCTTCGCCCTTTATATCGGTATCGCCATCTGGTCCCGTGCCGGATCTACAGATGATTTTTATGTTGCCGGACATGATGTAAACCCGGTCCTTAATGGTATGGCTACTGCTGCTGACTGGATGTCCGCGGCGTCGTTTTTATCCATGGCCGGATTGATTGCTTTTCTCGGCTACGGCGGGTCTGTTTACCTGATGGGCTGGACCGGCGGGTATGTCCTGCTGGCACTGTTGCTGGCGCCGTTTCTGCGTGAATTCGGCAAATTCACCGTGCCGGACTTTGTTGGTGACAGATACTATTCATCGTTTGCGCGCGTTGTGGCTGTTGTCTGTGCGTTGTTTGTTTCCTTCACCTATATCGCCGGACAGATGAAAGGTGTTGGCGTCGCTTTTTCCGGTTTCCTTGGCATCGAATACGAGTGGGGCATTGTCATCGGCATGGTCATCGTATTTTTCTATGCGGTGCTGGGCGGCATGAAAGGCATCACGTATACCCAGGTGGCTCAGTATTG
>CBDUMB010000539.1:0-2550 GCA_965368205.1 uncultured Pseudomonadaceae bacterium
CACCAAACATATCCCATCTGGCGATGAAATCAGCATCTATGATGCTGCCGTTCGATATGCCGGAGAAGGCACACCACTGGTTGTGATTGGCGGTAAAGAGTACGGTACCGGTTCAAGCCGTGACTGGGCAGCAAAAGGCACCCGTCTGTTGGGTGTTAAAGCGGTACTGGTGGAAAGCTTTGAACGTATCCACCGCTCTAACCTGATTGGTATGGGCGTGCTGCCTCTGCAATTCAAAGCCGGAGACAGCCGTCAGAGCTTAGGCCTGACCGGCGATGAAATCATAGATGTGCAATTGCCTGATGGTGCAACAGAGACACCTCGTCAGGAGATCAAAGTTGTCATCCATCGTGCTGATGGCAGCGAGCAGACCGTCATGGTAGACAGTCGCCTCGACACGGATAACGAGATTGCATACTACAAAAGTGGTGGCATTCTGCAGTACGTGCTGAATAATCTGGTGGCTGCAGCAGCCTGATCGGATGTGTGCAAGCGGCACCGCGCAACGCGGTGTCGCTCCTTCAGTGTTTCATTCAAAATTTCTTTATTCTTCAGTAGCTTTACGCTCAAAGCTTGTATACGATGCGCGCCGCTTCGATGATGACCATCGGGTGTGACAGAGTGCACAGGTGTGCGGCTTTGTTAAACAAAGTGTGACGTAGTAACAAGGGTTTACACCCGAGTTTCGTTTATCGTTCTGTAATAGAAGTCCCTGCCGAGAGAGACAGATCGTGATTAACAGAAATGAATCCCGCCTAATTGCTCAGGAAAGACGCAATCAGGCGGCCAGCCAGGCTCGCCAGAAGCAGAGCCGTCGTAAGCCTGCCACTAGCCCCCGACGGGCGAAATCAAGCGCTGCATAACCAGCCTGGGGTAAAACCCCGGTTAAGGAAGATGCCTGTCTGGATATCTAGTCAGGCAATGCAAACGCTACCAGGTAGTCCCCGGTTTGATCGGTGACCTGCGCGTGCCCGCCTGCAGCTATCACAACGTATTGTTTACCTTTGCTTGTATAAGTCATGGGTGAAGCCATACCTGCGCGAGGCAGTTCACCTTGCCAGAGTTCGCGGCCACTCATCAGGTCGATGGCTCTGAATTTGTGTTCCGCGACCGCGCCAATAAAGACAAGTCGGCCCGCTGTGATCAGTGGCCCACCCATGCCGGGTACACCCCAGGCAAAATTCGGCACCACTGCCGGAGCAAGATCCGCAATAGTGCCCAGCGGCACGCTCCAGGCGATCTCACGTGTGCGTAGATCCATAGCAACCAGCTTGCCCCAGGGCGGTTGTGTACAGGGCAAACCCAGGGCGGATAAAAAAGGTGTCCGCTCCATAATATAGGGGGTGCCGTCCATGCGAGCGGCATCGAACCCCTCAGAGCGATTGTTTATGTCAAATTCTGCACGCGGTACCAGGCGCACAATGGCTGGTAACTCATTCACGAAGCTGACCGCTAAGCCAGATTCTGCATCAACGCCTACGCCACCCCAGTTCATGCCACCGGCGTAACCTGGATTCATGAGCGTACCGACCAGACTGGGTGGCGTGAAAATACTCCCAGTACGGTATTGTTCAATGCGTTCTGCACAAGCGCGTTTGTCGAAGAAAGCGATACCAAAAGCGTCATCCGGAGTGATTTCCCGCTGGCTGGCAAGGGGCGGTAGGGTAGAGAAGGGTTGGGTCTCAGACAGTGTTTCGTCTGCAACACCATCAGTGGCGACGGGACGTTCTTCTATCGGAATGAGCGGCTCACCTGTACGTCGGTCAAATACGTACAACATGCCTGTCTTTGTGACCTGCAGAAGCGCGGGCACTGAACCTTTGCCAAGGTCGATATCCACCAACACCGGTTGGGCAGGTGTGTCGTAATCCCAGACATCATGATGGACCAGCTGTTGATACCAGACCACTTCGCCGGTTCTGCCGTTTAGCGCGACGACTGAATTGGTGTACAGGTTATCGCCGGCGCGGTGACCGCCGAAAAAATCCGGACTGGCCGCTGACGTCGGCACAAATACCAGCTGTCGTTCTACATCTACTGACAGGGGCGCCCAGGCGTTGCCGCCGCCACTGATGTCGGCACTGTTGCCCTGCCAGGTTTGGCGCGCAGGATCTGCAGCCGATCTTGGAATAGGATCCCAGGACCATAGAATCCTGCCGGAAAGAATGTCCAGAGCGCGCACAATGCCGTGTTCACTTTCGACTTTGCGATTATCTCCAATGGCTGAACCGATATAGAGTGTGTTGTTGATGACGGCCGGTGGCGACGTCAGTGTGTATGAACCTTGTTCTACCTCACCGACGCCAACGGTCAGATCAACAAGGCCATCTGTACCAAAATCCTTGCAGGGTTTGCCGGTCAGGGCGTCCAGTGCGTGCAGGTGTCCGCGCAAAGTGCCAAACAGAATACGATGATTGCAGGCAGCATCGGGTTGGTCACCATGCCACAAGCTCACCCCTCGAGCGGCGGTTTCGTCAAAACGCTCGTTGCGATCGAAGCCTGCATCAAAACGCCAAAGCTCTTCACCGGTTGCTGCGTCCACAGCATAGG
>CBDUMB010000540.1:0-2535 GCA_965368205.1 uncultured Pseudomonadaceae bacterium
AAAGGCGGGCCTGAATATTTACCGTCACGTCCGGTTTGCAGGTCACCTGACTGACTTTGGCAATCTTGTTGAGCAGATAGAAATCCTCTGCGCCACTGCGTTTTGGAAACCCTCGCACCAGCGCGTAGTCCTGCACATGAACAGCCATAGCGCTGCCCAGGGTTGGATAGGCGTAGCGGGAGCCGGCCTGTTGCAAGCCGTGAACGTAGTGATGCATGTGCTTTTCATAAAAGTTGGCAGCTTTCTGCATCAGCGGATCCGGGCTGTTGTGCCGGAAAGCAAACACAACCGCGCCGCGATCTGGAAGTTTTGTCGAAAAGTAGTTTGCAGGTAAGACGCTATCGGCGTCGCACTGGTATAGCCATGGGCAGCTGATTTTACCTGTCAGCCACAGGCGACAGGCAGCATCGTTACCAATCTTGCGGGCCAGGCCAACCCCTTGCTTTGTCGGCAGCGGATGGCTGACCGCATCGATCACCCAGCAATCTACCGGGCAGATAGCCTGTGCTGTCTGCAGCAGTGCCTGGGTGCGCTTGCGTTCGGTGTTCGAAGCGCCCACCGGCGCGTTGACAACCGCGATAACCAGTATCTTCAGGTGTGTATTGTTTTGCAGCAACCGCGCCAGAGACTCAGGCGGTTCGTCGAACATCGGCACAATAAGCACGAAGTCATAGTCGCTTTGGGGTGGATCGGGTGCGGCAGCTTCGGCGTAGCCGTCCAGATAGCGGGCAACGGCTGTTTGCGAAGATGTTTGCAGCGTCACAGGTCAGTGCAAAGCAGCGCGATACGGCAGGCTCAACATGATTTCAGTCTCAGCCACAGTCAATTCGCGAAACCGGGCGGATATCTCATGCTGATCACAATGGCGCCAGGCGAGCGTGTAAAAAAGCGTCCAGTGTCGAGCTTCGCTGGCGGCGATGGCCTGGTAGAACTTCTGCAGCATCGGATCGGTTACCGCCTGGGCGATACAGCCGAATCGCTCAGCACCGCGTCGTTCCACAATGGCGCCCAGCAGCAGGCGGTCCATCAGGAAGACGTCTGCGCCTTTACGCACCAGGCGATTCAGCGTGTTGACGTACGGGTCTTTGGTGTCAGGTCTCGGGCTGACGCCGCGTTGTAACATCAGGCGAATGACTTCGCGATAGTGGCTCAGTTCCTCAACGGCAAGGTCGGCCATGGCGCTGAGCAGTTCCGGCTTGTCCGGATAGTGTGAAGCCATGCTCATAGCCATCCCTGAAGCCTTTTTCTCGCATGAAGCATGATCGGCGAGGAAGCAGTCGAAGTCGGCCAGGACGCTATCCAGCCAGGCTCCGGGGCTTGGCTGAAGTGGGTCGATCAGGGAAAAATCTGGTTCAACCATGTTGCGATATCTTGTATTTCCTGAGGGCAGACCTGGTGTCCCATGGCATATTCATGCCACTGCACCGCGTAGTTCAAACCCAGCAGCGTTTCTCGTGCGGTGATGGCTCGGGTAATTGGGATCATCGGGTCGGATAGTCCGTGTGCCATGAAAATTGGCGTATCGACGTTGGCGAAATCCAGCCGATTGGCAATATTTTCGTGGTCGTGCAGATAGGTGGACAAAGCCATGATACCCGCCAGTTTCTTGCTATAGGCCAGTCCCAGATGCAGGGCGATAACACCGCCTTGAGAAAATCCTGCCAACGCGATCTGGCTGGCGGGTATGCCTGCGTCGACTTCAGCCTCTATCAGCCTGGCAATGCCTGCAGCTGAGGCTTCGATGTCTTCACCGCCGGCCAATGGTGCGCCCGGGTCAATGTCGTACCAGCCTCGCATTTCCGCGCCACCATTAATGGTAATGGGACGTATCGGTGCATTGGGAAAGACAAACTTCAGGCTTCTATGCAGAGCAAGCATCGGCACGATCGGTTCGAAATCTGAAGCATCTGCCCCCAACCCATGCAACCAGATCACACAGCCGCTGGGGTCATCTCCGGTTTCAACCGTCAGACATTCAAGTTGTTCTGCCATACCTTCAGTCCACAGAGTTATCTAAGAAGCTGGGCACCTTAGCGATAATTTCTGCTCCGCTCAATGAAACGATCAATGACAAGCCCGTGCAACTTGCCCCATGCGCAGCCATAATGAGGCTATGGAAGATGGATTAGATAGAGGCGGCAGCAAAGATCTGCGTCGGTTACACCCTGCGCTGGCATTTTTGCGCCCGTATCGCGCGCAGGTCATATACGCAAGTATCGCTCTGGTGGTCACAGCGGGTGCAACCCTGTCTTTAGGGCAGGGTATACGCCTGGTCATCGACAGCGGCTTTGCCAGTGGTGATGCAGATGTTCTGGTCAACTCTTTAAGTCTGTTTGCGGCGTTTGTTCTGATATTGACCATTGGTACGTTTGTCCGCTTCTACTTTGTTTCCTGGGTGGGAGAGCGGATAAGTGCAGATATCCGCACCGCCGTCTACAGTCATCTGGTGCACCTGCATCCCGGCTTCTTCGAATCCAATGCGCCCAGTGAAATTCAATCCCGTATCACCACAGACACCACGTTACTGCAGACCGT
>CBDUMB010000541.1:0-2519 GCA_965368205.1 uncultured Pseudomonadaceae bacterium
ACCATTTAAAATCGAACCCGCGTCCGCTGATTCGCCACTATTGGCTCTACATGCTTAGCTTCCGTCTATTGATTTAGCTTCCTACGACCCGACGGTCAGGGTGTGATCAGCGATCCCGATTGGTTTTAACGGTTCAGCCCCGGGCGAGGCATCCGCGCGATCCTGCTGCTTTGCCGTTCTCTTCTCCTAGCAGGAAACGAATTGAGAACGTAAGCGGGTTTTTTAGGCCGCTAGTGCGTAGTTTTCGTCGTTGGCAACTATATTAAAGTTACTGCGATTGTTTTACGAGAGTCACAACCCTCTCGGCATGCACCGCAAGCTTTGATATCCGCGTCGAAACCAGGTCGCCCCCAATTTCAAAAGCTGACTACAAAGTGCTGTTAGAAAAACTCCTGAACTGCTCTTTCATTAGCTTAGATGGGGGCATCCTACTCTTTTTCAAGGCGAAACAACATCGTATGCATAGCTGTCTATGTGACGGACAACGCGTTCTTAGCACAAGCTCAGCAGTTTCTAATACGCATGGCTGAGGTACACTTAGAGGATGAATATGTCTAGAAAACGCCTTGTGATGGCGCTTCTGTGCTGGGTGGGGTTATCCACCAGCACAGCGTATGCGCTCGATGCGCGGCAGAATATAGAACGCGCCGTGACGCTTATTGAGGCGAAAGAGTACAACCTGGCGCGTACGTATCTGGCCCCAGCGCTTATCGCGCCGGGCATTACGTCGGGTGAGCGTGCCCGTGCCTACTATCTGCGTGGTTTCAGTTTTATGGCGCAGAACATGCCCGTATCCGCGCGCAAAGACTACAACCGCGCGTTGGAATTCAACCCCAACAATCCTGTGGTGCTGCTTGAGTTAGGCCGTCTGCATGGGGCTGGCCAGGGCACGATAAAAGATGAAGCGGTGGCGCTGTCGTTTTTCGAGCGAGCGGCGAGCCTGGGTTATGACCGGGCAAATTTTCACCTGGGTCGCGCCTATCTTTACGGTCATGGGGTCGAAAAGAATATTGAGGCCGCCCGCACGGCGCTGCTTACAGCCGCTCAACAGGACCACCTGTTTTCCATGATGTTGCTGGCCTCCAGCTACCGCATGCAGCATGTCACCGATCCGCAACCAGAGCTTGCGCTGGCTTGGTATGAAAAAGCCCACGCTGCGGGTGCGCCTGCAGCTTTGTTGTCCATGGGTTTCATGTATGCCAATGGTGAAATGGGGGAACAGGACCCGGCAAAGGCCGCGTCGCTTTATCAACAGTCGCTGGATGAAGGGTTTACGCCAGCTGCTGTGCATCTGGCTTACGCTTATCTGACCGGAAGCGGTGTTGAAGAAAGTCCGGATACGGCGCTGAAGTTATATAACCAGGCTGCGGCGGAGGGCATTGCTGACAGTTTTGTGGGCTTGGGTCACCTGTATGAGTATGGGCTGGGCGTGCAGAAAGACCTCGCGCAAGCACAAACCTGGTATGAAAAAGGTGCAACTGCCGGAGATGAAGATGCCATGCGTCGTCTGGTGTCTTTTTTCCTGCGCCAGGATACAAGTGATGCCCGGGCGCAGGCTTTGAAGTGGTCGAGTATGGCCGCCAAC
Source organism: uncultured Pseudomonadaceae bacterium (assembly GCA_965368205.1). GTDB lineage: Bacteria > Pseudomonadota > Gammaproteobacteria > Pseudomonadales > Azotimanducaceae > UBA4421. The sequence continues at coordinate 1,586 of CBDUMB010000541.1, forward strand.
ACCGGCAGTGCACAGTCTCGCAACGACTACGCCTGGCTGCTGGCCACCTCCAAGTTTGAAGGGTTGCGCAACGGTACACTTGCGGTAGATCAAGCCTCTAAAGCCGTTGAAGCAGCGCCTACGGCTGCCTTCCTGGATACGCTGGCGGCCGCCTACGCTGAATTAGGGAATTTCGAACTGGCTATCTCTACTCAGAGGCAGGCGATTGCCTCAATTGCCGACGATGAAGATGAACTCGTGGAGCAGTTGGAAGAGCGCTTACGTTTGTACGAACGCAGCCAACCCTGGCGGGAATAGTGGGTTTCTGGTAAAAAGCCCAGCGAATATATACATCGTCTGTTTAATAACCGGGCCGAATAACTTGAGCATAGAACAACGCCGTACCGAAGAAGTATTTGCCATCATTCAGGAAATTGTGGCCAATGGTAAAACCACACTCCGACCTGGCGATGTAAACACCGTCCTGCGTGAGCGCAATTCGCCTATGGGCAGTTGGGCTGTGCGAGCAGAATTTACCCGTCTTGAGGCGCTGGGTCGCATCAGCTGTGATGCGCAGACGGGTGACTGGCAGCTGCTGGAAACTGCACCACTGCAAGATGCAGGCTGAGTTGTGCAAACATCTGTAGACCTGACTTCGCTGCCCGCCATAAAAAAGCGTGGACGCATCGCCATTCTGAAATCCAAATGGTATCCGGAATACGTCAACAACATGGCATCTGCGTGTGTTGAAGTGTTAAGCCAGTATGGATACAAAAAAATCGAGCAACATACATTGCCTGGTTCATTAGAACTACCGCTGGCCGCGCGTGATCTGTTGAGCCTGGATGATAAAAAAGAAATTGACGCGATCATTTGTTTTGGCGTGATTGTCAAAGGCGAAACGCTGCATTTTGAAATGATCAGCAACGAGTGTATGCGTGGTCTTGGTGATGTC
>CBDUMB010000542.1:0-2516 GCA_965368205.1 uncultured Pseudomonadaceae bacterium
CCACCGACCCCAGCATTATGAATGCTGTGCTCTAACCAGCTGAGCTACGTAGCCATCGTCTTTCAACATTTCTGGATGCTGCGAACATCAATACAACATGCCGCGGGGGGCGCATTTTCCTCACACCGCCGCCGCCTGTCAACGACCAGTAGCACATACAAACAATGCGCCATACACCCTTCGATCTCGGATATCCCTTAGTTTCCACCCGCAAGGGCCATGTTATTTATACATCTGACATATCGGAGAAAAAAAAATATGAGTAAGTACAGTGCCGCTAAAGACGCGATCAACAGCGTTGTAGAACATGGCAAAGAGCTAGGACTGGACCGCAAGGAGATGCTTAGCGCACTGATCATTTCAGCGATAGAAGATTTTCAGAACCACCTTGGCAAAGATGAAACCCGTGTCCTGCTCACCTATGAACTGGACAACCTGGGCGGTAAACTGGACATGGTTAACCTGCGCATCAGATAAGGTACATCAGATGAAGACCCAATTGACTTGGCTGTGTGTCGGGCTGCTGGCAGCCGCAGGTACAAGCTACGCTGACAGTGATGAAGAAACTGCTTCCCGAGGCGAGCACATATTCGCCAAACATTGCTCCAGCTGTCATGGAGACAGTGGGGATGGTGTTGAGCCCTGGTACCCATCGCTGCAGCGCCTGGCAGGTATGCGCACGGCAGCCGACATGGTGGAGACTGTTTTAACCGGCCGCTTCAAGCGGGGCGGCGAGCTCAACGGACACACTATTCCCATCATGCCTGCATGGGGGCAACTGTCCGATGCCGATGTGGCGGCAACCGTAAACTACATCCAACGAAACTGGGGCGAAGGTCAGAACATCACAGCTGAAGATGTCGCAAAGACACGCACTCAGCTGTGGGAGTTGGATTGAATTTAATCCCGAGCGAGATCTTTTCCCCGGAATCAGGCAGCCTTTAACGGGCTGCCTGATCAGGTTCCTGCTTAAGGTTGCTCGAAGTCCGCTGACGTAGGCGACAGTTCGCCAAATTCACCACCGGTGGGCAGTGCCAGTTTGAAATCCCGATGACAGCCTTCACAGATATCAACAATCTGACCACCAACCATGGCAATGGTATCCACATCTCTGACCTTCACCGCGGCAACCGCCGATTCGCCAACATCACGCAGGGCACCCGCCCAGTTCTGCCACTGATCGCTTGCCACCCACTGATCATCTAATGGGCCAGTCCCGGGCACCGCAAGCAACGTACCACTTAACTCCAGCTGCACAGCTCTGCGCTCCAGTTCCCGCCAATCCGCATCCGTTTGCGGATTGTGCCAGGCCGCCACCCAGAGAGGATCTGCAGCCTGATTCACCATGGCCACCATTACCGTGTTGAGACTGACCGGTAATCGCTTCACAGCCTGAACAGGTTCTGCTGTCACCTCTTCAGCGGCTGGCGTTAGCGGCGCTTCGGCCGCCTGTTTCGGCGCTTCTGAGCAACCACCCAACACTAATAACAAGCCGGCAAAAACCCCAGCCAGTCTTTGTCTGTCCCAACAAACCCAATCATTAGAAATAATCTTGTTCATAAACCCCCCGTCGTCCCCATTTATTAATCAGCCTTTGAGATCGGCACAGTCAAAACATAGTCCTGCCGCCGGGAGCGCCTGCAGCCGTGCCGCACCGATTTCTTCACCACACCCGGTACAGACACCATAGGTGCCTTCCTCAAGGCGAGCTAAGGCCTGCATCGCTTCTCTTTCTTTTTCGGTCAGTTCATGCTCCAGAGCCAACATGGTTTCACTATTTTCAAGTTCAACAGCCTGTTCTGCAAAATCCTGTGGTAGCGGTTCCTCACGATGGTGAACGTGTTTGGCGAGCTTATCGCGTCGCTCGTGAATACTCGTAAGCATCTCTTCAAGAACAGCCTTTGCAGCAGCTTTATTCATCTGTTAGTCCGGTGGATATAAGTCTCTTCGAGGATAGAAAGCCGACCTCGGGCTCTCTATCCGTGATTGTTGCAGTTTAATACGCATATCTACCTACTGGAATATTTACACCTCGTGCCCATTAACCCGGAACCGATAAACGACAAGGAGTAAACAGTGAACCTTATAGACAAGCCCAGCAGTATATTCGACGAATTCTATCGTCCCTTTGGCAGCCTGTTCGGCGCTGGATTGCCCAGTAGAGTGATCAGTGAAAACGACCTGTGGATGCCAGCCGTGGATATAAAACGCGAGGAAAATGCCTACGTGATCGAAATGGAGGCCCCGGGGTTTAAGCCAGAAGATATCGATGTAGAAGCGCACGAAAACGTGCTCACCATCCAGGGTTCGCGCAGCACGGAATCTGAAAAGAAAGAAGAAGACTACATTCGTCGCGAACGACGCACGGGACAATTCTTACGACGATTCAACCTGCCAAGTGGCTGTATCACCGACGATATTGAAGCACAGGTAAAAGACGGTGTGTTGCATGTACGTATTCCGGACAAGCAGACATCTGAACCTAAGAAAATTACTATCAGCTAGCCGCAACGGAG
>CBDUMB010000543.1:0-2507 GCA_965368205.1 uncultured Pseudomonadaceae bacterium
CCTCACCCGTAAACCTACTCGCCACCTGGCATTTGGTACCGGACCACACCAGTGTCTGGGTCTGATCCTGGCGCGTATGCAGATGCGTATCTTCTTCACCCAGCTCATACCGCGTATAAAGGAGATGACGCTGGTCGGTGAAGGCGAGTATCTGCGCGCGAGTTTTGTGCACGGGTTCAAACATCTGCCGGTCCGCTACCGGCTTGTGTCGCCAGGCTGAAAACAGTTTACGCAGATGTCAGAAAGAGAGTGTTATGAGCAACCATATTGAAAACAAGGTCATCGTTATTACCGGCGCGGCCAGCGGGTTTGGCAAACTGGTCAGTGAAAAACTGACCGCTCTGGGTGCCTGTCTGGTTGCCGGGGACATCAACAAAAGCGCCCTGGATGAGGTGGTGGAACCGCTTGCCTCACAAGGTGCGCGTATTACTGCAATGAAAGTTGATGTGACCGCCAGGTCAGAGATGATGGCCCTGGTCAAACACGCGGTAGACACGTTTGGACGTGTTGATGTGATGATCAACAACGCCGGCGTGATGCCGCTGGCATTCTTCAGCGATCACCATGCGGCACATGATGCATGGGACCGTTGTATCGATATCAATTTCAAAGGGGTGTTGAACGGTATAGCTGCTGCACATGATGCGATGATCGAACAAGGTCGTGGACACATCGTTAACGTGTCCTCCATATATGGCAACTATCCCGTGGTGGGTGGGGGTGTTTACGGGGCAACCAAGGCGGCGGTGACGTTCCTGTCAGAATCCCTGCGCCAGGAGTCCCTTGGCAAAATCAAGGTCACCACCGTGAAACCCACAGGTGTACCCGCAACAGCGCTGGGCACCGGGGTGGTGAACCCGGAAGCGGTGTCAGGCATCCTTGGCGCAAACGCACCCACCTATATGGGTAAGTTTGCGGCTGCGGCAGGCGGTGCTTTGTCCGCCGAGGAGTTAGACAGCAACAACGTACAGTACTGGGCACTCGAGCCCGAATACCTCGCAGACCAGATTGTTTATGTGATCAACCAACCCTGGGGCGTATCGATTGCGGAAATCACAGTACGCGCCACCGGGGATGCTTACGTCATCTAGGTTGCTTCTGCTGCACGCATCACCCGAATAAAATTTCCGCTCCAGATCTTTTCTATATCTTCGGCGGAATAGCCTCGTTCCAGTAAACCCAGGGTCATATTCAGGGCGTCTTCTGCATTGCGGAAATCCGCGATACCACCGCCATGATTAAAGTCGTTGCCGATGCCGACGTGATCAATGCCGATACGTTCCACCAGATAATCGATGTGGTCCACCATGCGGCTCACTGTTGTTGGTCCCAGGAGGTCTCGCATAGCGGTCAGGAACGCAGTTTGTTCCTCTGCATTGTCGATCTCCCAATAGAGCTCATAAGGATAGGAGTATCGTTCGTCGATACCCGCGTCGCGACGGATAGCTTTGATGTTCTCAATAAGCTGTGGATCGGAGATATCCAACAGATAGGCGGTAAATGCAGCGATGTGAATCACGCCACCCGTCGCGCCAATCAGGTCAATTTCTTCATCGGATAGATTTCTTGCCACATCCGACAGCGCTCTGACATTCGAATGGCTGGCAATAACCGGTGTCTGCGACAATTCTATCGCCTGTAAGGTGGCGGGTTTTGATAGCTGGGAGACGTCCACCACAGCACCGAGTTCATTGATGCGCGCAATGGCCGCCTGGCCAAGATCCGATAACCCGCCATGTTCTTCGGTAGGTTCGTAGCTGCTGGTCTCAGCAATGTAAACCGGTCTGGATGAGTCGGCAAAATCGTTGTGACCCAGGTGCGTTAAAGCAAATACACGCACGCCAGCATCGTAGAATTCGTTTAACGCATCGATTTTGCCCTGCAGGATGCGTGCATTCTGGAAGCCCAACAGCAACGCTATGTTGCCATTTGCGTGTGCCTGCTCCAGCTCATCAGCGGACCGCACCACAACCACCCGGTCGTCTGCATCAGCAATAGCCATCACACCGGCCAGTTCCACATCCGCTATGGCCCGCGCTTCGGCATCCCCTGCAGGCGTCCGTGGCCCGGAGCCCACAGCAACCGCGAGCACAACCGCGTCAACGCCGCCCGCTGCCATTTTGTCGGGTGCCACTTGTGATGAGCCATCTGCATCGCCGTATCTGGAGGTGGTACCCGGCGGCACGATATCGGCATGCGCGTCTAATACCAGCACACGGTCGTGTATTGCCTGTGCCTGGCTGACAAGATCTACAACGGTGTTGTCCTGGCTTTCGGATGTATCTGTGGTTGCCTGGGGCTGTACTTGCTCGGTGGATTCGGGGGGCGGTGAACAGGCGGATAACATGCTTGCCACCAGTAAGCAGGTTGCCGTAAGCAACGTTGTTCGGATGCACAGGTTAGTGTTCAAGTTCTTCTCTCCAAAAGGTTCTCAAGCCTTAGTGTGCCACGTTTGTTGACGGCGCGTATTGCAGGCGCGTCTTTGAGAAGATGCCAACAGCGCGCAA
>CBDUMB010000544.1:0-2499 GCA_965368205.1 uncultured Pseudomonadaceae bacterium
TTTCGGCGCAGACCTGCGTCCCATGATGGCCGCTTACAGTGACATGGTACCCGTCGATGAGGCAGCGGATGAAGCGCTTTCGCCACAGTTGGTGCAGTTGATTGCCTACGCGGTCAGTCTGAGCGCGGGTTGTCGCTACTGTCAGGCGCATACGTCTCACAGTGGTCATCGACGAGGAGTTGATGAGGAAAAGTTTGCCCAGGTCCTGAACTATGAATCTTCGCCTTTATTCACTGATGCTGAGCGTGCGGTAGTGGCGGTAGCACTTGCTGCCGGGCACAACCCTAATGAAGCGGATGCTCCACACTTTCAAGCGCTGAAGCAGCACTTCAGCGAACGACAGATTGTGCAGATGGTCGCGGTGATTGCGTTATTCGGTTTTCTGAATCGCTGGAATGACACCATGGCGACAGAGTTGGAAGCTGGCCCAATAGATTTTGCTGCAAAGGTGTTAGCCGAATCCGGATGGGTGGTCGGCAAACATGCGCATGGCCAAGCTGATCAATAGGCGACGCTGGCCGGATTATCCATAGGGAGAGATGACATGTGTGGCAGGTTCAACATCACATCGGATCCGTTGGCCAAATTCCTTATGGAGTTGGTGGGGGTGCGTTATCCGGGGCAGGATAATTTCAACCTTGCGCCTACGGAAACTGTTCACGTGCTGCGTTTGGACGCACAGGGGCAGCCGGAAATGGTGCCTATGCGCTGGTGGCTGACGCCTTTCTGGGCTAAAGAGCTATCGACGAAGTACAGTATGTTCAACGCAAAGTCAGAAACTGCCGCAAAAAGCCCGGCCTTCAAAACCCCTTATGCTAAACGCCGTTGTGTGGTGCCCGTCAGCGGTTTCTATGAATGGTGTCGACAGAATAATCAGAAGCTGCCGTATTTAATCAGACCTCAGCATGACCTGGGGCTGCTGCTCGCGGGCTTGTGGGACAGTTGGCGTTATCCAGAAACCGACGAAGAGTTACTCAGCTTTACCATTCTGACAACGGCCGCTAATTCTGATTTGGCTTTTGTGCATCATCGTCAACCGGTGATCCTAGATCAGCTGGAAGCCAAGCAATGGCTTGATATGACCATCCCAACGTCGGAACTTGAAGATCTGTTCGACTCGCGCCTGCCGGTACCGCTTGAAGTTGTCCCAGTCTCCACCCATGTGAACAATGCGCGCCACAAAGATGCCAGATGCGCGCAACCCATTGGTGCAACCATCCCGGTAAGCTCTAATGTCCACTAATTTCCAGCAAAAGGAAGAACTGCATTGTTAGTAAGAAAAGGAAAATGGCTGGGTAAGGGTAACCTGCTGGTCGGTGGTTCCAGTCTGGGAGTGGAGGTGCAGGTTGATCTGGATATCAGCGAAGATGAAGGTGGCTTGACGTTGAGCGGTAACCTTGAAGGAGAGTTCACAGGTGCTGTATCAATCAGAATTGCGCCTGACGAAGTAGGTACCTACGTCATCGATGCGCGGGTTGCAGGTATGGCTTTTGATGGCGTGAGCAAGCTCGAGAGCGAGCCGAACCTTGCGCTACTGTGGAATGCAGGTCATACCAGTAGTGTTAGTGTTGCTTTGTTTCAGCCAGGCGGTGGCATAGGTTGCCGAGGCTTCTGGCAGGAAGGTGGACGCACCGCAACCTGGGAAATTCTGTTTCAATTGAAACAGCACGTTGTCGGCGGCGACAACGTGGTTTCTCTGGCTCGCCGGCGGCGTTAGCTGCTTACAACAGGTTGAGATAATCGATATCAGCCTGTGTAAGGTTGATGTTCAGGCTCTCAATGCAGCTGTCAGTTTCTTTCAGCTGGCGTGGGCCAATCAGCGGGAACGTCGGGAAAGGCTGGGTTAAAACGTATGCCAGAGCAATGTTGATCATCTCTACACCGTATTTTTCTGCCAGTTCACCCGCTCGGTCCCGGCGGGTGAAATTATCCTTGGAAAACCACACCCGTTTGAGTTCTTCTATCGTAGGCTGCACGCTGGTTACAACAAGATTTTCTTTGCCACTGTCGGCAATCACCTGTCCCGCCCAGGGTGTGAAAAAGCCGCGCGCCTGTGAAGACCAGGGCATCAGCGCAATCTGAGTTTCCTGCAGATAGTCTCGATAGGCATGGGATGTGGCGTCTTCCGTACCGGGCCAGATGGGTTCGTTCATTTGCGCCAGGCTGAAGTTGTTGGAGATGGCGCTGAAACCCTGCAGACCTTTGGAGGCGGCGTAGTTGTTGGCTTCGCGTACCCGCTCCAGACTCCAGTTCGAACCGCCAAAGGTGCGAATCCGACCGGCCTGTACTTCTTCGTTTAAAGCGTCGATGAATTCGGCCACCGGTACGTCGAGGTTATCCCGGTGCAGAAAGTAGATGTCGACATAGTCAGATTGCAGGCGTTGCAGCGAAATATCTAATTCTTTGCTGATGATGTGTTGAAAGTTGTCCGGGGTATGCGCACCTTTGCCGATTATGGCAATGTCTTCGCGAATGCCGCGTGCGGTGTGCCAATGTCCC
>CBDUMB010000545.1:0-2485 GCA_965368205.1 uncultured Pseudomonadaceae bacterium
TCGCGTCGCTGGATACTGCAGGAAGCTAAAAGTAGATTAGGCAGTGGTGAAGAGTTGCTCGACATCGCAGCCCCTCTGGGACTGTCCAAAGATGAAATCCGGCTGTTGAACGCTCAGATTCATTAGGACGAAAAGCCGCTAAGAAAGATCCTCTGCAATTTCCATGATCCTTGCGATCATCGCGCGCAGGCCGTTGCCTCTTGTTTGAGACAGATGCTGTAAAAGTTCAAGTTCCTCGAACAGCGCGTAGATATCAAATGCCAGAATTTCTTCTGGACGTTTATTGTTTAAAGCGGTGAGCACAATGCTGATGAGGCCGCGGACTATGAAGGCATCGCTGTCGAGCTTGAAGTTGAGGATGCCATCAGGGGTGATTCGATGGGTTAACCAGACCTGACTTTGGCAGCCCCGGATGAGGTTCCCTTCCTGTTTATCCTCATCGGGAATATCCTGTAACTCTTTACCCAAATCGATAACAAACCGGTACTTATCTTCCCAGTCGTCGAAAAATGTAAAGGTCTCTTTTAATTCAGCGACATCCATGGATCAGAAGACCCCCAGTTCCAGCTGCGCTTCTTCGCTCATCATTTCACGAGACCACGGTGGGTCGAATACGAGTTCCACGGATACATGGGAAACGTTAGGTACTGTGGCGACGCGATCTTTGACTTCCTGCACCAATACGGGCCCCATGCCGCAACCTGGGGCCGTGAGTGTCATAGCGATGTTCACTTCACCATCATTTATGCTTGTATCATAAATCAGTCCCAGGTCAGCAATGTTGACCGGAATCTCCGGGTCGAACACGCTTTCCAGAGCCTGGCGCACATGATCCGGATTTACGGAACCGTCCGGGTTGACCGCCTCAAATGCCAATACTTCGGGTTGCAACCCGATCGCATCAGCATCAGCGCCGGCAATTCTTGCCATATTACCTTCAATAACAACCGTGAAAGTGCCGCCCAGAGACTGTGTGAGGGTGATGAAGGTGCCAGCGGGAATAGTGATTAAATCACCGGTAGGGACCAGCCTGGCTTCGCAAGCTCGTGTTGTGGTGACAATTCGCCGTTCCACGGCTAGTGTTTACCCACATCTGTTGCCAGACTGTCCAGATCTGCTGCGACAGAGTCATCGATATCTTCATCTGCGCTGACAGCAAAACTTTCGCCGCAGCCGCAGTAGCTGGTTGCATTTGGGTTCTTAAAAACCAGCGCTGAATTTAAACCTTCGGTAATCATGTCGACCTCAGTGCCGGCCACCATAGGCAGATCCGCCTGGTTGACACACACGCGAACACCGTCGCCGAAATCCAGGCATTTATCTTCTGGCGCAGGGGACTCAAGAAAGTCCAACATGTACATATAGCCGTTACAGCCGCTTTCTTTAACTGCCAGGCGTAGATATCGCGCCTGGGTGAGCTGCAGCTGGTTCCGGATATGCTTGCCAGCCTCGGGTGTAATGGAAATATCTGAAAGTTCACTCATTTCAATTTCCTCAACTAGATAAATGTCGTTGCTTTGTCTACCGCTTTAACAAGCCGTTCGACGTCATAAGCGTTATTGTACAGACTGAAAGATGCGCGTACCGTGCCAGGCACTCCCAGGTGCGCCATTAAAGGCATGGTGCAGTGATGACCGGTGCGTACCGCAACACCCTGCTGATCAAGCAATGTACCTATGTCGTTGGGGTGTGCGCCTTCCAGAATAAAAGAGATCACCGCACTACGCTGTTTAGGCTCGCCGATAAGTCTGAACCCCGGAATCTGTTTGAGTTGACTGAGCGCCGAATTGATGAGGATGTTTTCCTGTTCAACCAGTTCGGCACGTGGCAGGTCATTGAGGTATCTGACGGCCGCACCGAGGCCAACAGCGCCGCCAATGTTGGGCGTTCCTGCTTCAAACTTGTAAGGCGGTTGCTGGTAGGTACTGCTTTCGAACGTGACATGTTCGATCATCTCGCCGCCACCCTGGTAGGGTGGCAACGCCTCCAGGCGCGCCAGTTTACCGTACAGGATGCCAATACCTGTTGGAGCGTACATTTTGTGACCGGAAAAGGCGTAGAAGTCGCAATCCAGAGCGGTGACGTTCAATTGCTCGTGCAGGATGGCCTGGGCACCATCAATCAGTGTGATGGCGCCGGCGTCTTTGGCTGCTTGGACCAGCTCTGCAACAGGATTAATAGTGCCTAACGCGTTTGATATGTGGTTGCAGGTAAAGACTTTGGTCCTGCTGGACAGTTTCTGATAGAAATCGGCCAGGTCGAGATCCCCATTTGCGTCCACTGCGACGATCTTCAAGCTGGCCCCCGTGCGTTGTGCCAGCATCTGCCAGGGCACAATGTTCGAGTGATGTTCCAGTGCGGTTAACAGGATTTCATCACCCTCGCTGAGGATTCCCTGCAATCCCTGAGCAACCAGATTTATGGATTCGGTGGTACCACGGGTGAAAATCACTTCGCGGCGATCTGATGCGCCAATGTACTGTTG
>CBDUMB010000546.1:0-2484 GCA_965368205.1 uncultured Pseudomonadaceae bacterium
GGAAGGCGCTATCGACTGGTCTGTCTCGCGCAACCGTGTATGGGGTACGCCGCTACCGATCTGGATTAACGACGTCACAGGTAATGCTGTGTGTATGGGTTCGATTGAAGAGCTGGCCCAGTACACTGGTGAAACTGTGGATGACCTGCATCGCGAGTTTGTGGACCCCCTGACTTTTCAGGTAGACGGTGAAGAAGGCACCTATCGCCGCATAGAAGAAGTGTTAGACTGCTGGTTTGAGTCTGGCTCCATGCCTTATGCGCAGCTGCATTACCCCTTCGAAAACGAAAACATGTTTGCAGCGGGCTTCCCGGCCGAGTTTATTGCTGAAGGACTGGATCAGACCCGTGGTTGGTTCTATACATTGACCGTGCTGGCGGCTGCAATTTATGACAAGCCTGCTTTTCGTAACGTCATCGTTAACGGCATGGTGATGGCTGAAGACGGCAAGAAGATGTCGAAGCGGTTGCGTAACTACACGCCGCCAGATGAGCTGATGGAAAAATATGGCGCCGACGCGCTGCGCCTGTATCTGATTAACTCAGGGCTGGTGCGAGGTGAAGAGCAGCGTTTTGCAGATTCCGGCGTGCGCGATATGACCCGGCGAGCGCTGTTGCCCTGGTATAACGCGTTTTCTTTTCTGCAGACTTATGCGGCCATTGATAACTGGGCGCCGGATAAAGGCATGCACTTTGGCGACAATGTGTTGGACCAGTGGTTAATGTCACGGCTGCAGACTTTGAAGTTGAACATCGCGACGCAGATGGAAGCCTACCGACTTTATAATGTTGTCCCCGAATTGTTTGCCTTCATTGAAGACCTGACTAACTGGTACATCCGTCTCAATCGTGCTCGGTTCTGGGGTGAACAGGTCACTGCAGATAAAATCTCTGCCTACAGCACCTTGTATACGGTGCTGATGGAGTTATCGCTGGTGATGGCGCCATTTACACCCTTCCTGTCAGAGTACCTCTATCGTGCATTGTCAGGCCTGACCGGCAAGAACCCGCAGCCGCATTCTGTACATCTCTGCGATTATCCTAAGGCCGAAGAAAGCTATGTGAAGCCCGGTCTGGAAACAGCGGTTGATCGTATGCAGCAGGTTATCCTGTTAGGCAGACAGAAACGCGAAGATGTGAAAATTGGTTTGCGCACACCTTTGTCGAAACTCATTGTGGTGCATCGTGATCAGAACCTGTTGCAGGAGATGGGTGCGCTGGAGGGGTACATTGCGGACGAGTTGAATATTCGGGATGTCGAATACTCATCAGATGAGTCTGCTTTCATTGAGCTGGTGGCGAAACCGAACTTTCCTCTACTGGGTAAGCGTCTGGGTAAGCAAATGAAGACCTACCAGCAGGCCATCAATGCAATGGATGCTGATGCGATAGCTGCGCTGCAGGCATCCGGAAGTGTAACCCTGTTGGGTGAAACCTTTGATCTGCAGGAGATACAGGTGCTGCAGCAGGCTCGTGAAGGTACAAATACCGTATCCAACAGCCGCATTGCCGTAGATATTGATTGTGAGCTGACACCTGAGTTGGTGCGCGGCGGCTATGCGCGGGAAATGGTGAATCGGATTCAGCGGGCACGAAAGGAGCAGGGCTTCCAGGTCAGCGATCGTATCGATGTGCGTTACCACGCCCAGGAAGATTTGCTGTTGGCAGCGAGCGAGCATCAGGCGTACATTATGGCTGAAACACTGGCGCTGACTTTTGTTGCGCAGGACGAGCCCTGTGCCACCGTGACTGAAATTGATGGCCAACACTTTTCATTTTCGCTGAGCAAAGCGCTCAGTGCAGATAAATAGACGCACCGAGGCTTGTTTGAGGTACTTGTTTAGCCCTCCCAACAAAGATTCAAGAGTGGATCATATGGGTACCTATACGCGCTCCTTGCCGGTTTCGCTGGATCGTATGTATGAAAACGCGCTGGACTGGGAGCACCTGCCTCATCTGCATGACTCAAGTTTCACAGACATTGAATGTCTGGATGCAGGTGGCTGGGGTTGGCGCGCTCGGGTTAAAGATCCCCGCGGCCGCGAAAGCTTGCTGGAACTGCGACTGGATCGAGACTGCCGCCGTTGGATTACCCGCAATATTGAAGGCCCCAGTCAGGGTGCGGAGATCTGGACCCATGTGTTTGTCACCGCACCTCATCAACTTGATCTGGTCATCGATTTTTTTGTGCCTGGCGTGGAGCCTGAGGCAAGAGAAAAAGTAGGGCGTGCTTACGCTACTGCATATGAGCGTCTGTATGACGAAGACGTGGAAATGATGACCGAGCGCCAGCGCCAGCTGGATATGCGTGTGGACGGCCCGCGTGTGGCAGACACATTATCCGTTCCGTTGCCTGACGACGCGCAATTGCCTTTGCCTGTGAGCTTGTCTCAGCGTGATTTTCTGGTGAATCGAACCGGCGGGCAGTGGGTTGTTTACCCGGCGGCCTGTCCTCATCAGATGGGCCCGCTTGCCTCAGAACTCA
>CBDUMB010000547.1:0-2472 GCA_965368205.1 uncultured Pseudomonadaceae bacterium
GGGTCGCTTTACCCGGCCACTCAATATAGCGTGTTGCCCTGTGAGTGTGCTAGAAACGCGCTTTGATAGAATATGTAAGTTCCTATTTGTCAGGTGAGTAGATGGACCCAATTTTTATAGCCGGGCTGGAACTGATGCTGATCGGTATGGGCACGGTGTTTGTGTTTCTCACGGTGCTCGTGGTGGCGACAAAACTCATGTCAGTACTTGTGCAACGATTCGGCCCGGTGCCGCAGGTCCTGGTGCCATCGTCGATAGCAGATGGAACGGGCCCTTCTGCTGAAGAAGTGGCCGCCATCACTGCAGCCCTCCACCAGCATCGTTTAAACAGAAACAGCTAAACCAAGGAAGCCCATGAACAAAGCGCCCCTCGGCATCACCGATGTAATTTTGCGCGATGCGCACCAGAGTCTGCTGGCTACGCGAATGCGTATCGACGACATGTTACCTATTGCCGCGAAACTCGACGCGGTGGGATTCTGGTCGCTGGAATCATGGGGCGGCGCTACGTTTGATGCATGTATCCGCTATCTTGGCGAAGACCCTTGGGAGCGGATCCGGTTATTGAAACAAGCCATGCCCAACACGCCCCAACAGATGTTATTGCGCGGGCAGAATATTCTCGGCTACCGTCATTACGCAGATGATGTTGTGGCAAAGTTTGTTGAGCGGGCGACGAAAAACGGCGTTGACGTATTCCGTATTTTTGATGCGATGAACGATCCGCGCAATCTCCGCAAAGCCATCGAGGCCACTCTGGCAGTTAACAAGCACGCGCAAGGTACAATTTCTTATACGGTCAGCCCCGTACATACTGTGGATTTGTGGGTAGACCTGGCGAAACAGGTCGAGGATCTGGGTGCACACAGTCTGTGTATAAAAGACATGGCGGGTTTGTTAAGACCTATGGTTGCATACGATCTGGTATCAAGACTCAAAGCTGAGTTGGATATACCTATACACATGCAGTGCCATGCTACCACCGGGATGTCGACAGCCACCTATCTGAAAGCAGTTGAAGCCGGTATCGATAACGTCGACACGGCAATTTCATCGATGAGTATGACCTATGGTCATACGGCAACGGAATCGATGGTGGCGATTCTTCAGGACACCGATCGTGATACGGGTCTGGACATTACTTTGCTGGAAGAGATTTCGGCCTACTTCCGCAATGTGCGGAAAAAATATGCCAAGTTTGAAGGCAGTCTGCGCGGTGTTGATTCCCGCATTCTGGTCGCTCAGGTACCTGGCGGGATGCTGACTAACCTGGAAAATCAGCTGCGCGAACAACAGGCGACAGATCGCCTTGATGAAGTCCTCACAGAAATACCCAAGGTGCGCAAAGAGCTGGGCTATATCGCGCTGGTCACGCCTACCTCGCAAATAGTAGGCTCCCAGTCTGTTATCAATGTCTTAATGGGCGAGCGCTACAAAAACATTACTGCAGAAACCGCAGGCGTTCTGAAAGGTGAATACGGTGCAACGCCGGCGCCCCTGGATGCAGACCTGCAGAACAGAGTTCTGGATGGGGCTGCGCCTATCACTTGCCGTCCCGCAGATTTACTGTCTCCCGAACTCGAAACCCTTACGCTGGAACTGCAGAAGCATGCGGCCAACGAGGGTTTTGTGTTGGCGCAGGACAGTATCGATGACGTACTGACCTATGCACTGTTTCCACAGGTAGGCCTGAAATTCCTCAAAAACAGAGGCAATGCGGAGGCGTTCGAGCCTGCACCGGGTATTGAAAAAGCTGTGGTCACATCTGCGCCTGCCCAGGCTCAGGTCGCACAGACAGGCCCTGCGGTTTATAACGTTCGGGTGAACAACAAAGCGTTTACCGTGGAAGTGTCATCGTCTGGAGATGTCGCTTCGGTTGCTGCCAGCGGACCGGTAACGCCGCAAGCAGATGCTGCGGCCGCGGCTCAAGCAGTACCGGCTGCACTGGCGGGCACAGTTGTCAAGGTTCTGGTCCAGGCAGGACAAACAGTCAGCCGGGGACAGCCCTTAGTGGTGCTGGAAGCCATGAAAATGGAGACGGACATCAGTGCGCCTGCTGATGGCGTTATCGGCGAGGTGCTGGTTGCAGCAGGTGACGCCGTTGTTGTGGGCACCCCATTGGTGACGTTGGCTTAGCCTCGGTGGAATTACTCACACAGCTCTGGCACGCCTCGGGTATTTATCAGATCAGTCCTGGCCAGCTGGTGATGATCGGCATCTGTCTGTTACTGCTCTATCTGGCCATCGCCAAGAAATTTGAGCCGCTGCTGCTGGTCACCATCGGATTTGGTGGTTTGCTGAGCAATATTCCCGGAGTCGACATCGCAACGGGTGATGGCTTGTTACATCTGGTGTACCTGGTGGGTATTGAAACCGGTGTATTCCCGCTGATCATTTTTATGGGTGTAGGCGCAATGACAGACTTTGGTCCATTGCTCGCCAACCCCAAGACACTTTTCCTCGGCGCCGCGG
>CBDUMB010000548.1:0-2464 GCA_965368205.1 uncultured Pseudomonadaceae bacterium
ATGCACAGGACAAGTGGGCCGTCAGCCGGACCTTCATCAAGGTGGTGAATGCGCAGATCGCTGCCATCATGAGTTTTTATGGTGGTGTAGTGAGGTGCAAACGGGTAATCCGCCAGTCCTGCAAAACGTTCGTCAGGCGTGCGTAAAATCTTCATGAAATCTGCGGCCAGGTAATTTAATGCAATACATTATAAGTTAAGCTGGCTGCAAATCAATAGAGCTGGCTTGCCAGCCAGCGCAGCTTTGAACCCGGCGGATGTTTAACAGATGATTATAAAGGCGAAGCGGTTCAGGTGCCTCGTTTGAGCGCAAGAGTACGCTGCGAAACAGGTGCACTTAACAAGCCGAACAGTGCGTCTAACAAGCTGTTCAGAAACAGTTCGGACTGGTGCCCTCGAAAAGCATTCTTCTGTCTGGCCTGTTGATACATGGAAGCAGAGCAGAGCGTTACCGCTGCTTCCATGCGGCGTCGGTAATCTTCTTCATCCAGGTGCGGCAGCGCCTTTCGCAACAATTGCCCCATCTGTTGACCGCTTGCGCCGCCACCTCCGGTATTGGATACCGCTTTTAAGGGGGAAGATTCAGTCAGCGCTAATTCGTGCCCGAATGCTTTGATGTAGCGACGAAAATCCACGTCGTCACGCGCCAGTTGGAATGTGGGTTCAATCATAAGACTGCAGAGTTGTTGCAGCGAAGGCTCGCTCGTTTCGGAAAGCAGCGCCTCCAGTAATTCTGCGCGCCGCGCCTGAACCTGTTCAGATCGCTCGGTGCGGATGGCCTGCAGCAGGCCACGTAAATTTTTAAAGTGATACTGCAGGGCAGATTCGTTTTTCTGTCCTGCTGCGACGACAATCTCTCTGATCGATATGTTTTCAACACCACGGTCTGCAATCAGTTTTTCTGCCGCACGCATAAGTGCAAGCTTGGTTGTTTCGCCGCGGGCGCGGCGGTTGTCTAACGTTTTCTCCACTATGCTCTCTTGAAAATTTCGTTGGCGACACGCCAGATGCGGTCCTGGCCCCAGCAGGCGTAGGGCTGCGCTATTTTGCCACCCGATACCCTGAAACTGGGTACACCCCAGAGGTTTTCCTGGGTTAACACCTGTAAGTTGCTTTCTAATATAGACTGCCAGTCGTCACTTTGGGAGGCCTGCTGCAATTCCTGCCAGTCTAAACCGGCGTTTCCAGCGACTTGTTTGAGGCCCCGTTCTTTTGTGATGTCGATGCCTTCGAACCAGGCGGCATTGAGGTAGGCGGTCACAAACTCCATACCCAGGCCGATGGCATTTGCAGCAGGGAACAGCGCGAATGCCCGTTTCACCGGTTCTCCGAGAGGATCGACGATACGCCCTAAAGGCACACCATGCTCGCGACCTTCACGCGCGGCATCGGTAATGATGTAACGTTGCTTGGCTCGTGGCGCAGGAATGCCGCGCATCATCATGGGTATGACCGGGCGTACTTTCACAGTGACACCGCTGCTTTTAACAAGATCCAGCACGCGTTGTTGACCGACAGCGGTGTAGGGGCTGCGCAGGGAAGGGAAGTATTCGAGCAGAATACCATCCAGATTTTTGCCCTGCGCGCTATCAGGCTTGGGTTCAGGCACGCTCGGTGGACCGGATTGTCTGTCGAATCCTTCCAGCGACAGACGTGCCTCTAACGAGCGGATGCGGTCGATACCCCAGAACCACTCGCCGTCAAAGTAGAACATCGCACCCTGATAGTGGCCAAGCGCACGACGCTTTTCATTCCCCTGACCGACGGCAATCTCACCCTGATCTGCACTGAGGGGTGCGTTGTCAGTTGTGTCGATAGGTGCTGCGCTCCACAACGCGTTACCTGCGTCGAATGCAATCTGGGCAAAGTTGTCATGATCGAGATGGGCTGCAAGGACCTGGTTGGCGATAACCACTGCGTCGGCGGCTGGTGTGTCGAGTGTGGGCGAGAAGACCGTGCCGTAGTCTGCCGCGACACTCAGTGCATCGCGCAATGCCCACTGATCAAAGTGCGCGGCGCTGCCCTGGTAGACGGCTTCGGGCTTTGATACCAGGTAAGGCTGGAACTTGAGTGTATACCGCGCTTTCAGCAGGTCCAGTTTCTGCACCGCCAGGTGACTGTACGGATCATCCACCTGATGAAAGTAGTAAACGGTCGGCGGATTGCCCTGTTTCTCACGGCGCTTGCGCGCTTTAACGCGCTGCTTCTCGAGGTACTCTGCGGAAGCAAAGTGTGTTGCGAAGACAGATCGGATTCTGGTCTTAAGGTTCATGAATGATGATATCGGTGGAATCCGGTGGCAGATCGAACGTGTGTAAGTCGTTAGCGAGGATAATGCTATCGGGTAGATCCCGCAGAAACATGTTTGCGGCCAGCGCATTCATGGGTACCGGTACCATGTGATAGAACACCAGTTGTTTGATACCTGCTTCGGCAGATCGCGTTGGCAGAGTAGTGGCGTCGGC
>CBDUMB010000549.1:0-2463 GCA_965368205.1 uncultured Pseudomonadaceae bacterium
AGACGGTTTGAATCGTTTGCAGAACGTACTGAACGACGCGCAGTCACAGCAATTGCGAGAACAATCGGATCGAACCACACGTTATGTGGAGGATCTTGAACTGGCTCGTGAATTGGCCATTCTGCTGCAGGAAGAGCTGCGTAATCGGGTTGCAGAACAGCAGAACGAGCGCATGTACGTGTTGTCGCTGGTTGCAGCGATTTTTCTACCTCTGTCGTTCTTGACTGGCGTGTTTGGCATGAACGTCCTGGGTTTACCCGGGGTGGAAAACCCTCGAGGGTTTGTCTACGTTTCTGCTGGCATGATGCTGCTGGGTGTGGGGGTGGCCATCTGGATGTGGAGGCGCAGGTGGCTTTAGTGCGGCAAAAGGTGCTTTTCTTATGAAGATGACCGATGTTACAGGCTTTCTCAACACAGAGATTCTGAACGTTTCCGGACAGGCGCTCACTGTGGGGCAGGTTCTGATTTTGCCGTTGGTTGTCATCCTCGGTTGGTTGATCATGCGTTGGGTTGCTGGCTTGATCCGGCGACGCATGTCAGCAAATCAGGTTAACCCTGATGTCATCCAGCTGGTCAGTCGGGTGTTCTATGTGGTGGCCATCGCTGTTCTGGTGATGACCAGTCTCGATTTGCTCAACGTTCCCCTTACAGCGTTTGCCTTTGTCTCTGGTGCTGTGGCGATCGGGGTAGGTTTTGGTGCCCAGAACATCATTAACAATTTCATCAGCGGCTGGATTCTGATGTGGGAGCGACCCATTAAGATCAATGATTTTCTGGAAATCGGCGATACCCGCGGCCGGGTTGAATCTATCAATACACGCTCCACCCGCATCCGTCGTGTGGACGGCGTGCATCTGCTGATTCCGAACAGCTAGCTGTTGGAAAAGATAGTGGTTAACTGGACGCTTGTGGATCAGCTCGCGCGACCCCAGGTCCGGGTAGGCGTTGCCTACGGCTCACCGGTTAAGACAGTCAAGGCGCTCATGGAACAGGCGGTGCAGGAGCAGGCGGCCGTTCTGGAAGAGCCCGCACCTCTGATTGTGTTTGAAGACTTCGGTGACAATGCATTGATTTTTGATGCCTATTTCTGGGTGCACGCATCTGCAGATAGAGACTTACGCGTTATTCGCAGCGATATCCGCTTCCGTTTGGATGAGTTGTTTGCTGATAATGATGTTGTGATCGCCTTTCCTCAGCGAGATGTTCATCTCGATGGCCAGATTACCCTGCGCAAGGCGGACCAGATGAGTGATAACTTGTCCTCATTATCAGAGGGTTAGAGCCGATATAGTACAAGTCAGGTGAGCAGCAAAGATCTGGTCAGTTGAGAAACCTCCTTTTTATAGCCGTCCTGGCGGCAGTGGCGTTCTGGTACTTTGACCAGGATCCATCTGTTGCGATCGTGCAGGAGGGTGAACTGGTGTATCCCGGTTATCAGATCAGGCATCTGGAACCCTTTGCGCTGGAGGCCAGGATACTGTCGCGCAAAGATTATCACTCAGGCCGCGAAGCCGACCTGTCGAAGACCGATCTGGCGCTGGGTTGGGGTGAAATGTCGGAACCGGAAGTCATCGCTCATTTTGACATCAAGCAGCGCAATCGCGCCTATTTCTGGCGTACCGAAAAGTTACCGCTACCCCGTAGGAATATTGAAACCCAGAGTGCCAACATGCACATGATCGCGGCGACGCCTGAGGTTGCAGCCGCTTTGGCGCGCACGGCCGAGGGCGATATGGTTCGATTTTCCGGCCAGTTAGTAGAGGTTCGAGCCCAGGACAGCAATTGGCGCTGGCGCAGTTCCCTCAGTCGAAATGATACCGGCCACGGTGCCTGCGAGGTGATCTGGGTAGAGTCATTTTCCCTGATTTAGCGTGACAGGCTTGTGGTGGGCGTGGCTTGTGGGAAACGTTTCATAACCCGCTTTCGAGCTATGAAACGTATATTAAATCAGAAGGTTATGAGATCTTTAGAACTTCCAGCCTAAACCGATCATGTAGACGAAGGGGTCAATTTCCACTTCGGTGGTGATGCGGTTGGCTGCAAATTCGAACTCTGCGTCGGTGTCGATGTCGATCCACCAGATGCCGGCGTTAAAGTACATGTTCTCAGTCAGTTTGTAGTCGAAGCCAGCCTGGACGGCGAGTCCGAAAGACGGGTCCAACTCAAGTGAGCCTCTACCTAACACGCCCTCCAGCTGAGAATCGACTTCTTCGTCGAAGAACAGTGTGTAGTTCAAACCCGCGCCAAAGTAGGGTTGGAACTTGCTGTCGGATGCAGCAGGGAAGTACAGCAGGGAGACGGTGGGTGGCAAGTGTGTGGTTTTACCCGCATCAATGGTGCCCAGGCCCAGATCGCCGGTAGAGGCGCTGATGTCGTGGGTGAATGGTGTTGAGGCAAGCACGTCAACTGCCCAGTCGTTGGTCAGCATGTAGGTGAAGGTCAGGCCAAGCTGGGTGTCGTCGT
>CBDUMB010000550.1:0-2462 GCA_965368205.1 uncultured Pseudomonadaceae bacterium
AGTTCAGTGATCCAGGCTACTTCGTCTAAATTTTCAGACAGGTGGGTGTGGATCAATGTGTCGGGAAACTCCTCAGCGAGTTGTCCGGCGGCTGCCAGTTGCGCATCACTGCTGGTTACCGCAAATCGCGGCGTGATGGCATACAGCAGGCGGTCCTGGTGATGCCATTTTTCGATGAGTTCGCGCGAGTCGTGGTATGCACTTGCCGGTGTATCCTGCAGGTTAGCGGGACAGTTTCTATCCATGAGTACCTTGCCCGCAGCTAAACGCATATTGCGCTGTTGTGCGGCAGTAAAAATTGCGTCAACAGATGTCGGGTGCACAGAGGCGAATACCAGTGCGGTGGTGGTGCCGTTACGCAGTAACTCATCAATAAAAAAGTTTGCGTCTGCCTGTGCAATTTCAGGGTCGCCGTAACGTGCCTCTGAGGGAAACGTATAGGTTTCCAGCCAATCGAGCAGCTGCGCACCATAAGAGGCAATGACATCCAGCTGCGGAAAGTGGACGTGGCAGTCAATCAGTCCCGGACAAATCAGGTGTTCACCATGATCAATAATTAGGCTGTCTGCAGAAAGTTGAGCACGTAAATTTTCCGCAGGCCCCAGTTCGATGACCTTGCCATCTTTTACCAGCAACATACCGTCAGTAAAAAACTGCAGTCCTGCTTCGGTGTCATCCAGGCAATGAACGATCTGACCTCGGTGTGCTGTGAGCGGTGCTGACAAACTAACTACCCCGGTAAGTGGAATATGACCACGGCGACACCAATAGAGGCACGTGATAATGGCTGCCGTCGGTGATAGTGAAACGCAGGGTGATGGTGTCGAGGAATGCCGCGTCGTCGATGGCCCCAGTTTTTCTGAAATATTCAGCAACCGAAAAGGTCAGCTCATATGTACCGGGTACCTGGCTGTTATCATCAAGCAGGGGCAGGTCCGTACGGCCATCGCTGTTGGTGACCGTCGTAACCAGCAACTCTCGTGCAGCGCTGACGCGATGTAGCGTCAGCGGGATGCCGCAGCCTGGTTTGCCATGTGCCGTATCTAAAACATGGGTTGTTAAACCGCCCATCAGATTCTTCCTTTGTATAAATGCCTGGCGCGGTAATTGCCGGGCGTATTTATGTGCCGTTCTGTACGATAGCGCATTCTGTCTGGCTCACCTGCTCTGCGAACAGGAAAGCAAATATTGAGCCACGTGTTTGTAGGCATGGCAATGGCAGTTAAAGACGCGCCGACCGGGTGGTGGCTCGCGGCTTCATTGTTATCTATCCATTGTGCAACATGATAGCTTTTTAGCGCAGCAAAGTCGGCCTGGTCCGTGAATTGCATCTCATCAGGACCAGCCTGGAGCTTGGTGTCTGGGGTGCGGGTTAAAAGGCGTTTCTTAAGGGTTCAGTAGACTCAGGAGAGTAGGTGAGTGAGCAGATCGATTTTTGATTTTTCGAGCCTCTGCAGGGTGGCTATTACGCTGATAACTGGAACCATAGGCCTGGTTACTCAGCCGCTGCTTGCGCAGATGCAGTTGGAAACGGCGAAAATCCCGATCAAAGTTGTGGTCGTGTCAATGTTCGAGCATGGAGAACTCAGCGGCGACAGACCCGGTGAGTTCCAGTTCTGGGTTGAACGGTTACCTTTGGCAAAGCAGCTCGACTTTCCGCTTGGACCTTATCCACTTCGTATGAATGAAGCTGGTGTACTAGGCGTCTGCCTGGGTGGTGGTATTGCCAACGCCGCAGCCACGATGATGGCGTTGGGATTGGACTCACGTTTTGATTTTTCACAAAGCTACTGGCTTGTAGCCGGCATTGCCGGGGGCGATCCCGAGGACAGTACGCTGGCCAGCGCGGTTTGGGCCAAACATATTGTTGACGGTGACCTGTTATATGAAATTGACGGTCGCGAAATCCCTGCTGACTGGCCTTACGGCATGATCCCTCTGGGTGCAGAGCGTCCTGCCGAAACGCCACAGGATACGTCCACCGGTTGGACACTGGATACGATCCACTTTGCTTTGAACGCAGATCTTGCACGCTGGGCTTTTGATCTCACAGAGCAGATTAAAATTCCCGACTCACCGGGACTGCAGCGCGGGCGGGCAGGGTACACGGGGTTCCCGGCAGCACTCGCACCACCTGTTGTTATGATGGGCGACACGCTGTCATCCAGTACTTATTGGCACGGTGCCCTGTTGAATGAATGGGCGAATGACTGGGTGCCCCTGTATGCCGGTGAAGAAGCTGAGTTTGTCACCACGAATATGGAAGACAGTGGCACGCTGACGGCGCTTGAGCGGCTGCACGAGATTGGTAAGGTCGATCTGCAGCGGGTCATGGTTTTGCGCACGGTGAGTAATTTTTCCATGCCGCCTCCTGACAAAACCGCTGCCTGGAGTGCTACCGCCGAATATGCTGACAAAGGCCTGCCTGCATTGGAATCCGCTTTCAATATAGGTAATGCCGT
>CBDUMB010000551.1:0-2461 GCA_965368205.1 uncultured Pseudomonadaceae bacterium
GCGCCGCTGTTGGAGGCGACGTAAGGCATCTTCAAGTCTATTTTCCGGATACACCTAAGGTCCAATTACTCAGAAACAAGGAGTGTCATTGTAACCGGCTGCACGCTGGATGACACTTGTCGACAGGTCTGCTCAAATAGCGTTTTAAAGAGAGGTTGAGAAGGAACTGCAAGATAAAAAGGTATAGATTTTTGGCGGCACGTCCGGCATTGGCCTGGCAACAACCCTGTTGCTGCAGCAGGCGGGGGCGCGCGTGGTGGCGATCAGTCGCGACCCTTCCAAAGCCGGAGAACTCCCTGGTGTGGAATTAAGAGCATGCGATGTACGTGACCGTGATGCGCTGTCGCAGCTGTTTGAGCAAGAAGCACCCTTTGATGTGCTGATCAGTGCCGCCACAGGTGGCGAGCGGGCAAACGGACCGTTCCTGCAGATGGATCTGGACGGCTACCAGGGTTCGTTTGACAAATTATGGGGATATACCAACTGTGTTCGTCTGGGCGCGCAACACCTCAGCGAACGGGGCAATATAGTGCTGGTCAGTGGCTCACCGGCGCGTCGCGCAAAACCTGGCCAGGCAGCCATTGCGTCGGTTGGCGGAGCGGTTGAACAGTTTGTTCGTGCGGTAGCCGCCGAGCTTGCGCCGCGACGCATAAACATCGTTTCTCCCGGCGTCATCGCAACACCCATGTTTGGTCCGGATAGCGAAGCCCGCGAAGGTATGTTGCAGGGCGCCACAGCTAAAAACCTGATTCCCCGTCCAGGTACGCCAGAAGAGGTCGCCCAGGGTATTCTGTTTGTGGTTCAGAATGATTTTGTCACCGGCACAACCGTTGATGTGGACGGTGGCTGGCTCTTGAGTTAACTGGCGCTTGCGTTAAAAAGAGAGCCCGTATCCGGTGAGTTGATAACCTATCAGGATAAATCCGCACGTCATCAGCGCGCCGTTGGCCACAATGGCCTGAGACTCGAAGCGGGCGCTCGCCCGCCACAGGTTCATCAACGCAACGATGCCGACTAAGGCGGTCAGCTGGCCAGCTTCCACACCAAGGTTGAAGGCCAGCAGATTACCGAGTAAACCCTCTTCAGACAGAGTCAGCGCCTGTAGTTTTGTCGCAAGGCCAAAGCCGTGAAACAGGCCAAACACCCATACCGCTACTTTGGTGTTGATGTGCCAGCCCAGTTTGTCGAAACCGCCTAGATTTTCGAACGCTTTATAGACCACGGACAGACCGATAATGGCATCGATCAGATAGGCGTTTGCCGGTATGTCGAACCAGACACCGGCGATCAACGTCAGGCTGTGCCCTATGGCAAACAAGGTCACATAAACTGTGATCTCGCTTATTCTATAGAGGAAAAAGATTACCCCGGCGAGAAACAGAAGGTGGTCGTAGCCTGTCACCATGTGTTTTGCGCCGAGATAGAAGTAGGGCCAGAACTGGAACCCCTGTTGACTCTGCAGGAAGATGGCATCGCCGTCGGCGACACCATGCGCGTGAGCCCATCCTGCCACTGCTGTAAGCAGCGTGACCAGCAGGCAGCTGAAGCCTATCCGAAGTGAGACAGAAATATGCTGTGCGGAGGCCTGCCGTAGCCCGGAGTCAGAACTCCGTCGATGCTGCGGCAGATCCAGAAAGCGCAGTGGCTGCAACTCAGCTTTGCAGGCTGGCGAATGTTTTGCCTTCGCTGACCAGCTTTTCGAGCAGCGGAGCAGGTTGCCAGATGTCGCCGCCATATTCGCTCTGGAAATTTTTGATATCCGCCAGAATATTTTCCAGACCTATCTGGTCTGCCCAGAACATCGGGCCGCCGGTAACTTCTGGAAAGCCATAGCCATTGATATAAACAATATCGATGTCACATGGACGTATCGCGATGCCGTCTTCGAGTATTCGAGCGCCTTCATTGATCAACGGATAGAGGCAACGTTTCAACACTTCTTCATCTGAAATTTCGCGACGGGTGATGCCCAACTCTGCAGACGTTTCCTCAACGATGGCGACAACCTCCGGGTCCGGGGTGCCTGCGCGACTGCCTTCCGGATAGATGTAGAAGCCCCGGTTGGTCTTCTGACCAAACCGCTCCAGTTCGCACAGCTTGTCAGCAACCCGCGCGGTGATAGGCACATCCTCAGGCTTCACACCGCCCAGTTTTCGTGCCCGCCAACCAAGGTCGAGCCCGACAAGGTCGTTCATCTGGAAGGGGCCCATGGGCATGCCAAAGCCCAGGATGACGTTATCAACCTGATAGGGTGTAGCACCCTGAAGGATAATTTCACCTGCTTGACGGGTGTAGCCAGCCAGCATTCGATTGCCGATAAAACCTGGTGCGTTGCCGGACAAGACCGCGACTTTATTCAGTCGTTTGCCCAGCTTCATGGAAGTGGCTATGGTTTCTTTACTGGTCGCTTCACCACGTACAACTTCCAACAAACGCATGACGTTAGCCGGGCTGAAGAAAT
>CBDUMB010000552.1:0-2461 GCA_965368205.1 uncultured Pseudomonadaceae bacterium
CAACGTCAACAACAGCCGCTGCGCCCCGACCTCAACTGTTTACTGCGGATTACCACACCCGCCCGATGAACCCCGGGGCAAATGCTACCCGCCGGGCTCTGTTTGGGGACCTGCACATCCATACCCGCTACAGCTTTGATGCGTTTGCGTTTGGTACCATTGCCACACCCAGCGATGCTTATCGTTACGCCAAAGGCGAAGCTATAAAGCACCCCAGTGGTTTTGACATGCAGCTGAAAGCACCGTTGGATTTTTATGGCGTCACCGATCACGCCATGTTCCTGGGCGCAGTCCCGGCTGCATCTGACACAAGCACGGCATTCTCCAAACTGCCGCTGGCAAAACCGTTTCACAATCTTAATCGACCGGAAAATCTGACCGCGGCAAGTGCCGTTGATCGCGGCCAGCGTTTTTCAACTTTTATACCCGGCGTGATTGCCGGAATCGGCGACGGCACAATTGATCCGGAAATGTTCAACAACATTGCCCGGGAGGCATGGGCGGATACCATCGCAGCCGCCCAGACTCACAACGATCCCGGTAACTTCACTACATTTGTGGCTTATGAATACACCAGTTCCACGGACGAGCGCGGCAACCTGCATCGCAACGTCATTTTTCGCAGCGACGACAAACTCCCGGAGATTCCGTTTTCTCGATTCCATTCGCAAAATCCCGAAGGGTTATGGACCTGGATGGACGAGTTACGTGAGTCGGGTATCGACAGCGTTGCTATCCCGCACAATTCAAATGGTTCCAATGGTGCCATGTTCATGCTGACGGACTGGGCAGGCAAACCGATCGATGCCAACTATGCCAATACCCGTATGCGTAATGAACCGCTGGTTGAGGTTACTCAGGTAAAAGGCACATCTGACACTCATCCAGCTTTATCACCCAATGATGAGTGGGCAGATTTCGAAATCATGCCCTACCGGATCGCAACCATGATCAATAGCGACCCCACCGGCAGCTATGTGCGGGAAGCCTACCTTAATGGGCTTGCTATCGAAGCACAGACAGGCGCCAATCCGTACAAATTCGGCTTAATCGGGGCAAGCGATACGCACACCGGCGCGGGTTCGTTTGATGAGGCTAACTTTTTTTCCAAAGTTGGCATTTTAGATTCCACGCCATCGCTACGCGGCGCTGTTCCTCTCGACCAGGCGGGACTCGAACAAGCTGACAGCAACGATCTGCAGGGCACCATGGAGGTTAACGGTAAACGCTATCTCGACAATGCTTTCCGCACCTGGAGTGCATCTGGTCTGGCGGGTGTCTGGGCAGAGGAAAATACCCGTGATTCGATATTCAGTGCTTTCCGGCGCAAAGAAACCTTTGCCACCAGCGGCCCGCGCCTGCAGGTGCGATTGTTTGCCGGTTATCCCTTCAGTGACGACCTGGTTGAACAAGCTGATTGGGTGAGCATCGCATACGCAACCGGTGTGGCCATGGGCGGCGACCTGCTCGGCAAAGCAGGGCAAACGCCAAAGCTGGCGGTGTGGGCAGCCCGGGATGGTTTGAGTGCTCCGCTGCAACGTCTGCAGGTGATCAAAGGCACGCTCACCGACGGGGAACTGTCTGAAGCTGTTTACGACGTCGCCTGCGCGGATGGTCTGGCTGTGGATCCACAAACCCATCGATGTCCCGACAACGGCGCGCAAGTAAATCTGAAAACCTGTGAAATTACCGAGGGTGTCGGAGATGCGCAGCTGGCAACGGTCTGGACAGACCCGGATTTCGACCCCGCGACCCGGGCTTTTTACTATGTCCGAGTATTGGAAAATCCAACCTGTCGCTGGTCTACCTGGGATGCTATCAGAGCCGGAGTTGCCCCCCGCGCGGATCTTCACACCACGTTGCAGGAACGCGCCTGGTCTTCTCCCATCTGGTACGTTCCGGGCTGAGCGCTACTTGCTGGAGCGGATAAGTAGATTGGAGGTGGTGGTTTTCGCAGCGTGCACAAGGAGATGACATGAAAGTCGCTATTGCAATGATGAGTCATGAAACCAATACGTTCTCGCCGGTCATAACCGATCTGGCGCGTTTTTCCGGCGGCGGCACACAACCCCCGTCTGGCGCGCGGGCTCTGGAGCTGTACCGCGGTACCGCAAGCTGTCTTGGTGGCTATATCGAGGTGGCCGAAAGTCAGGGCGCCGAGATTCTGATGTCCATTGCTGCCGGTGCAGCACCCAGCGGGCCGGTGGAAAACGATACCTACGAGTTTATATGCGCGGCGATCTTAGAGGCAGCTGCCGACTGCGATGCCATGCTGCTGGACCTTCATGGCGCCATGGTCACCAAACGTTTTGATGATGGTGAAGGCGAGTTATTGCGGCGCATCCGTGAGTTAAGACCCGATTTACCCATAGCAGTGTCGCTCGATATGCACGCCAATCTCACTGAGTTGATGGTGCAGAACTGTACGTTACTGGCCGGCTACCAGACCTATCCCCATGTG
>CBDUMB010000553.1:0-2453 GCA_965368205.1 uncultured Pseudomonadaceae bacterium
ATAAACCTGCCAGTCGGCCAGATCCTGGAGCGTGTGTAAGCCCCCTAATGCCTGCGCGCCACGCACAAAATCCTGCGCGATATCACCGCGATAAAAACGCTCGTAAGCTTTCATGATCGCCGTTTCACGATCTGCCCCAGCCGCCAGCGCCTGCTGCTCTGCCTCGACCAGCTTTTCCAAGGTTCTATAAAGATCAGGCTGTCGGAACAGTTCCCCGGCATGCGGGGCCTCCCTGTCTTCACCTTCGTGCACCAGAAACAGCGAGCGGGAACTCGGCCACTGACGAATCTCTTCTTTCATCCGTTCAATGGAGTTGGCGGTCTGCGCTTCCATGGGATAGCCCTGCGCCATTTCCATGGCAGGCGCGAGCACTTCTTTGAGTGATAACGTGCCGTACTTTGCCAACATCACCAGCAACCCACCGGGGGTGCCCGGGGTTACCGCGGCTAACGGACCGTACTGCGGTGGCTGCGCCAAACCCAGATCCTTGAAATACTCTGGCGTTGCGCCTGAAGGTGCAACCCCCAACGCATTGATCGCAATCACCCGCTTTTCCTCGGGGTGATAAATCAACGCCTGGGTTTCGCCACCCCAGCTGAGTACGTCGAACATGGTTGAGGTTGTAGCCAGCATGGCACATGCAGCATCCACAGCATTACCACCGGCGTTGAAAATTCTAGCGCCCGAGGTCGCCGCCAGGGGTTTGCCGGTTATCGCCATCCAGTGTTTGCCATGCAGCATGGGTTTGTTGGTTGCCGCATTCACCGGTGCCATCAATATCACCACTAACACCAGGAACGCGACAAGCTGCAATAACATGGACGCTCGCCACCATTGCTCTGTCTTTAGCCTTACCACTACACTAGCCTCCATGACTACAGAAAAAACACAGACTCGAAGTATCGCGGACACAGCCTTTGTTGTCGCGCCCGAAAACCCGATCCGAATCAAGCTGATCAGGACCGACGATTTTGATCGCTGGTTGACCTCTCTGGATGCCCAGGCTTCCAGCTGGGTGCAGCGACAGGGCTTCGTCGCCAAACCCAATCAATGGGCGTCACTGGACGACTCAGCGGGTGAAATGATTGTCGTCGGCTGGGATGGCACAGACAATATCGCCAGCCTGGGCAGCCTGCCCCTGGATTTACCCGAAGGCGACTATCAACTGCTGGATGCGGTGTCTGACCTGCAGGTTGCCGGCTGGGGCTTAGGCAGCTATCAGTTCAGCCGATATAAACAACCCACCCGGCAGGCAGCAAGGCTGATGATTCCTGCTGACAACAACGCTGCAAGCATCATCAATATCTGCACCGCCACCTGTCTGACCCGAGACCTGATCAATACCCCGGCCCAGGACATGGCGCCTTCACACCTTGAAGCTGAGGTCATCGCGCTGGCTGAGCAGTTTGAAGCACAATGTCAGATCACCCGTGGCGATGAACTGCTTGACCTGGAGTGTGGTGCCATCCACGCCGTCGGGCGCGCAGCGGATGATGCGCCTCGTCTGATCGATTTAACCTGGGGTAATCCTGAACATCCAAAAGTAACCCTGGTCGGGAAAGGCGTGACCTTCGACAGCGGTGGCCTGGACATAAAACCACCAACCGCCATGCGTTGGATGAAAAAAGATATGGGTGGCGCCGCCAACGTCATTGGCCTGGCTTATCTGATTATGGCCCAGGCGCTGCCAGTACGGCTGCGCTTACTTGTCCCAGCGGCGGAAAATGCTATTGCCGGCAACGCCTTTCGTCCGGGAGATGTCCTGCACACCCACAAAGGGTTAACAGTGGAGATTGACAATACCGACGCCGAAGGACGTTTGCTGCTTTGTGATGCGTTGTCGATTGCCTGCGAGGATAAACCGGAGCTGATTTTTGACTACGCGACCCTCACGGGCGCCGCGCGTGCAGCTGTGGGGGCGGAACTTTCAGCGATGTTCTGTAACCATGATGGACTCGCTGCCGACCTGCACAAACACGGCGACGAGATTGACGACCCTCTCTGGCGCATGCCGCTGCACCAGGGTTACAACTTCATGATTGAGTCAAAAATTGCCGACGTGGTGAATTCTGCCGCCTCACCTTATGCAGGTGCTATTACCGCCGGGCTGTTTCTGCAGAAATTTGTCGACCATGACCGTTGGGTACATTTTGACATCAATGCATTTAACACCCGCAGTCGTCCCGGCAGACCTGAAGGTGGCGAGGCAATGGGTTTGCGTGCGGTCTACAACTACCTGGCGGCAACTTATGGGGCTGCTTAAAAACCTGGAAGATGCACAGACAGGCACCAGTACTGCGTTAGCATCCTTGTTAGACACGTTACCCTACAACGCCCAGGGTTTGATTGCGGCTATCGCCCAGGACGCCACCTCCCGCCAGGTACTCATGCTCGCGTGGATGGATCGCACGGCGATCGAAGATCATGACATTCCTGGAGACACGCTCATGACG
>CBDUMB010000554.1:0-2436 GCA_965368205.1 uncultured Pseudomonadaceae bacterium
TAGTTTTCGACTTAGAACTAAGCCATTGATTTTATTGGTCGGGACGGCAGGATTTGAACCTGCGACCACTTGACCCCCAGTCAAGTGCGCTACCAGACTGCGCCACGCCCCGATCGGAGCGCATCATACCCAAAGCACGCGGCTAAAAACAGCCACGTACTGGGAAGATAAGATGCTAAGTTTTAACTAATAGATTCGCCGATATCTCAATCTTCAATTTCGGCAGCAATCAGATCTGCTTCCAGGCAATCCCCTACCAGCTCGCCGAACGCTTCAACCTCTACACCAACAGAAATCAGATCACCCAATGCGACACGCGAAATGGAATCCGTCTCAGCATCATTGTCATAATCAGACAGCAGTTGAATTTCGGTATTCTCATCCAGGGTGACACAGAAATCGCCTTCGTCATTGCGGACCGTCAGCGTGTTGCCATCGAGATCAACCAGATTACCTTCTATGCTCTCTTCGACCTCGGGGTTATCGTCAATCTGCACCAGAATCGCAGGAAAATCACCCACATCGGCAATATCCAGCTGCGTGTTCAACGCCCAGGCCTCCGCTTCCTGACCGGGAGCAATGTCCACCTCAAGTGCAGCGCCCATTTCATCCAACAATAACGCATTGCCGATTAAAACCCGCGTGCTCTCAGTGTCATCCAGCAGTTCAAAAGCGTCATCAACTACGGCTGAGTCCACGACTCCTTCAATTTGTGTAAGCCCATTTTCTGGAGCCACAGCAATCAGTTTGGCGCGAAAAAATTCGCCACCGGTCAGGCCTATGAAATAGTGCCCAAATACGTGTGCGTCTTGCGGCACAAGGAAATCTGCAACGGCTACTGGGTTGCCATCCGCGTCCAGAATGACCGTATCGTCGTTTGTATCCACATCAACACAAGGGTCCATGTTGAAGGCTGTGCACAGGTCATAATCAGATGGTTCACCAGGCTCTTCGTCGTCCAAATCATCGTCTTCCTGCAGCGTGCCAAACAGCCTCGTCAAACGCAGATTTTCTGTTTGATCAAGCACGTCGATAAAAACAACCGGGCGAAAGCGGTATTGACTGTTGCCTGTTTCAACAATTTTGATAGAACGCGCCAGATCAAAGTCGATCTGCACAACCAGGTCTTCCCCGGGAGAGATTTCGAAAGCACCCTGCGGGTTCAGGTCTATTTTGCCGTTCGCTGGAAGCTGAACATCAACGGCAACCGGATTATCAGTTTCAACAATCTCCAGACTGTCGATCAGGATGCGAATCTTTGAGTATTCGCCCGCAGGCACTTCGTCACTGGCGATCAGCTCAGTAAGATTACGCAAGCTCAGAAGGTCGATAACACCCGGGGCGCCATCGGTAATGGTGACCTGACCATCATCGCCGAGAAGGCGAATTTCGCGGATATCAATCAGGACCTCGTCAATGCCGTCCAGCGGGGAATCGCCAACAAGAATCGTTATGCTGCCGACCTGAGGAACGGAAACACCCTGCGCGCCGCCATTGTTACTGCTACTAGAACCACCGCCACAGCCAGTTAAGGCTAGGGCCATGGCTAAAAAAACCACTGAAAAACGCATTGTCATCTCTCCAATAATGTCAAAAACCCAGTCGACCCTGGTTTATCAAATACCGCTTCAGGAGATCCGTTTCTCGAAAGCGCGCACATTTTAGCAAATTTTGACAACGGATATTTAGTGAGATTGTAGAACGTGCGCTGCCCCACACAAACTCCGGCACGACACAACGACTTTACTGGATGAGGAACCAGTCACGGATTCACAAAGTACTTACTTTTAGGGTTCTCAGCGGGACAATTTGAGAGAGAACGCTATGCTGCGCACCTTTATAACGAGCGCATTACTGCTCGCCGTGCTTGCAACTCCAGCTTTCGCCGCACGGCCAGACGGCAGCAAAGGTAAACCGCAAGACAGTGACGGGAGCACAACCTCACCGGATACAGCGGTTTTTGTATCCTTTACCGCAGACAGAGAAGTCATCGATGCAGGAGAGTCGGTTCGCCTGAGCTGGGCTTCCAGCGGCGCACGGTCATGTAACGCAAGCGGTGCCTGGGAAGGTAAACAACCCACCGAAGGGGTTTTCGAAACGGCAACGCTGCAGCAATCAGCTCAGTTCACGCTCACCTGTAAGGCAAAAAGCGCAAGCACCTCTCAGACGGTTGCCATCTCAGTAAATACCTCTGAAACGCCAACAGCAGCAGAACCGGTCCCTGAGATCATTCCTGAACCTGAACCTGAACCTGAACCTTTACCTGAGCCCGAACCTGACCCTGAACCCGCCCCAGAACCCGTTCCCGAGCCCGAGCCCACCCCCGAACCCGAGCCCGAGCCCGCCCCCGAACCCGAACCCACATCGGTCACGCTCCAGGTTGATGTAACAGAAATAGATGTCGGCGAGCCTATAGAATTAAGCTGGCAAACCAAC
>CBDUMB010000555.1:0-2432 GCA_965368205.1 uncultured Pseudomonadaceae bacterium
ACGCGGCAGCGCACCGGTGGCGGCGAAGGTGTCATTGATCAGACCATGATGGACAACGCGGTGGAGCGGATCCTGCGAGAAGTGAACAGCGCCCGTACAAACAGCTCACGTGTCCGTGGCAATTAGGAGTTAAGACATGTCGATGAAATCATTGGTGGGATTGATAATTGTATTGCTGCTTGTAGTGCTGGGCAGCCAATCGCTATTTCGCGTGCATGAAACTGAGCGTGCAATCTTGCTGCAGTTTGGTGAAATCATGCGTGCGGATGTACAGCCGGGCCTGCATTTCAAGATGCCCATTGCTCAGCAGGTTAAATTGTTTGATGCCAGGGTGTTAACTCTGGATTCGA
Source organism: uncultured Pseudomonadaceae bacterium (assembly GCA_965368205.1). Classification (GTDB taxonomy): domain Bacteria; phylum Pseudomonadota; class Gammaproteobacteria; order Pseudomonadales; family Azotimanducaceae; genus UBA4421. Next base: position 351 of record CBDUMB010000555.1, read on the forward strand.
ATTCAGAGACTTACTACACCCTGGAAAAGAAGCCGCTCGAAGTGGATTCGTTTGTGAAATGGCGGGTAGCGGACGTGGCATCTTTTTATGAAAGCGCCAGTTTTGATATCCGTCGCGCTGAACGATTGTTGCAGGAACGCGTCAACGAAGGTCTGCGCAACCAGATCAGCCGTCGCGATATGCACGAAGTAGTGTCCGGCGAGCGCGATCAATTGATGACTGAACTGCGCACTGACCTCGATGAAAAAATGCGCGGCTACGGGGTTGAAGTAGTTGATGTGAGGGTGAAACGTATCGATTTACCCGTACAGGTCTCGTCGTCGGTGTACGAACGCATGAATTCTGAGAGGGAAATTGAAGCCCGTCAGTTCCGCGCTGAAGGGCAGGAAGAGGCCCTTGCGGTACGCGCTAATGCGGATCGCCAGGCGGTTGTTCTCGAAGCCGAAGCGTATCGTGAAAGCGAGCAGATTCGCGGTGAAGGCGATGCTCAATCCGCAGCGATTTATGCAGCAGCTTTTAACAAAGACCCTGAGTTTTATGAGTTCTACCGCAGCATTAATGCTTACGTGAACGTCTTCAGCGACAAGTCAGATCTTATGATCATTGATCCAAGCAGTGATTTCTTCAAATACCTTGATAAAGAAGGTTAGATAGCGCTTCTGACTTCTCAATAGATTCGCAAAGATGAAAACACATTGGCGCCTGCCTCGCGGCGTGGACGAATTATTACCGCCCGCTGCCTGGCAGCTCGAACTGCTGCGACGCAAAGTGCTGGACCTGTTTGTCAGCTGGGGTTTCGAGTACGTGGACCCGCCTGTTATCGAGTATCTCGATGCATTGCTGGTTGGCAGCGGTGAAGACCTCGACCTGCAGACTTTAAAAGTTGTCGATCAGGTCAGCGGTCGGCAGCTCGGGGTACGTGCGGACATGACCTCTCAGGCGGTTCGTATAGATGCGCACAGTCTCGTGACGGACGCGGTGCAGCGCCTGTGCTATGCGGGCCCTGTTGTCTTTGCCAACCCGCAGATTGCGCAGAATTCTCGTGTACCTTTTAAAGCCGGTGCTGAAATTTTTGGCGCTGCCGGGCTGGATGCGGACGCAGAAGTGATTGCTCTGATGCTCAGCACTGTGCAGCAGGCTCAGATCGAAGAGCCAGTGCTGTTGCTGGGTCATATGGGTATATATCTTGCTCTGGTTGCCCAACTCATTGCCGAAGGCAGTCTCGCCGCAGAAGATGAAGGCCGTCTTTTCACCTGCATTCAACGAAAGTCCCAGGCGGACATCAGAGCGCTGCTGAAGAAAACACCTTGCTCCGAAATGATGACTGCTCTGCCTCTGATGATGGGTGGCCTTGCAGTGATGGACGATGTGCGTCAGCAGTTATCGGGTGCGCCAGCGCCAGTCCTGCAGGCTTTAGATGAGCTGCAAACCCTCGGTGAGCAGGTCAGTGATCTGCATCCAGGCCTCAGTTTGCGCCTTGATGTATCCGAACTGTCCGGGTACGGGTATCACAACGGACCGGTTTATGCCGTCTATCATCCTACCCATGGCAGTGCGCTGGCCCAGGGTGGGCGCTACGATAACGTCGGTGAAGTGTTTGGCCGTCTGCGTCCGGCAACGGGCTTTGATGTGAACCTGAAGCTGTTGATAAACGCGGTCGCTGGGCGCGATATCATTTTTGCCCCTTATACCCCTCCTGCACAACGCGAGGCGCTGCTGGCTGAAGTTGCGGCATTGCGCGCAGCGGGTGAACGGGTGCAATGTGCATTGAGTGAGGATGAGTTGCCGCCGGCTGGGTGTCAGCGATTATTAGCGCAGGTTGACGAAAAATGGCAGCTGGTGGCTAACCGTGATTGAACAAACAATAACAATAATAACTTTCTGGAAATGAGTATGGGTCGCAATGTTGTCGTAATCGGCACTCAGTGGGGAGACGAAGGTAAAGGTAAAGTAGTTGACCTTCTGACGGAGGAAGTGGCAGCCGTTATACGCTTCCAGGGTGGTCACAATGCCGGCCATACGCTGGTCATCGACGGTGAGAAGACTGTGTTGCATGTCATCCCGTCCGGCATTCTGCGGCCT
>CBDUMB010000556.1:0-2425 GCA_965368205.1 uncultured Pseudomonadaceae bacterium
CCATCGTGCCGCACAGTGAAATGGGTCAGGGTGCGCAAACCGCGTTGACCCAGATGCTGGCAGATGAGCTGGACGCCGACTGGCAGCAGGTCAGTTTTATGGAAGCGCCAGCGGAAGACGAATATGCCAACTGGGCGGTGGGCAAAGGTTTTCTGATGGGTGACGCTAAACTGCCAGAAGTGCTGGTGCCCACGATAGATGGACTGTTTCTGCAGGCAGTGAAAGCCATGCATATTCAGATCACCGGTGGCAGTGCCAGTATTCGCGCAACCGGTGTTTACGGTATGCGGGTGGCGGGTGCAGCGGCGCGTGAGATGTTGATCAAAGCCGCCGCTGACGAGTGGCAGGTATCTGCTGCGGAACTCACGGCAGAGAATTCCTACATTGAGCATGCCGCCAGTGGCCAGCGCGCGCAGTTTGCGCAGTTTGCAGAAGCCGCCGCGCAGATGACGCCATCCCACACGCCGACGCTGAAAAATCCTAAAGATTTCAAGATCATGGGCCAGAGTGTGGCGCGCCTGGATATTCCGGCCAAAGTGGATGGCACCGCTCAGTTTGGTATTGATGCCATTCTGCCTGGCATGAAACACGCGGCGATTATTGGGGCGCCGGTTTTTGGCGCTCAGGTGGCGAGCTTTGACGGTAGCCGTGCGAAGCAGATGCCGGGTGTGGTTGATGTGATCAGCCTCGACAATGCTGTGGCTGTGGTTGCAGATGGGTACTGGCAGGCCAAACAGGCGCTGAATGCAGTGCAGGTTGAGTGGTCGAAAACCGGCCACGAAAATGTGTCCAGCGAAACGTTGTTTGCACAGTTTGAAAAAGACCTGCAGAACGCCCGTGAAAACGGCAGTGCCGGTGAAGATGTGGTGGTGGGTGATACGGCGGCGGCTTTTGCCCAGGCGGATAAAGTGGTGGAAGCCACCTATAAGGTGCCGTTTCTGGCCCACACCACCATGGAGCCTATGAACGCGACGGCTCAAGTCAACGATGGTCAGATTGAAGTCTGGGTGGGTTCGCAGAATCCCCTGGGTTTTCGTCATGAGGTCGCAGACGCACTGGGTGTTGATTCCGCCAACGTCACACTCCATCAGCATATGATGGGTGGCGGCTTTGGTCGTCGGGCAACCGGCGATGTGGCGGTACAGGCGGCGCGCCTGGCCCAGGCCACCGGGGTGCCCGTGAAGCTCATCTGGTCCCGGGAAGAAGATGTGCGCCATGATATCTACCGCCCTGCGGTGGCCTCGCAATTTCGTGCAGCCCTCAGCGCGGATGGCGACGTGCTGGCCTGGGATAATCTGTTCCATGAAAAGCATGAACCAGCGGAAGCGCCGGTGATTCCTTACGCGGTATCTGCCCAGCACATTGCCTATACCGACAGTCCCACCCATGTGCCATTTGGTCCCTGGCGTAGTGTCGACCATTCACAACATGGCTTTTTCACCGAAGGCTTTTTTGATGAGGTTGCACATGCCGCGGGTAAAGATCCTTATCTGCTGCGTCGTGAATTGCTTGCTGGTAAACCGCGGCATCTTGCAGTGCTGGATCTTGCGGCGGAAAAGGCAGGGTGGGGTGAGTCAATGCCTGCGGGCAAAGGCCGTGGTATCTCCCTGCAGGAGTCATTTGGCTCGCTGGTGGCTCAAGTGGTTGATGTCAACGTGGATGCGGGTGTGGTCTCGGTGGAGCGTGTTGTGTGTGCTGTAGATTGTGGCTTTGCGGTTTCACCAGATGGCGTGGCTGCGCAGATGGAGTCTGGCATCATCTATGGCCTGACCGCGGCGCTGTACGGCAACATCGATATCAAAGGTGGTGCTGTGGTGCAGGGCAACTTCCACGACTACAAGTCGGTGCGGATGAATGAAGCGCCGGAAATTGAGACACACGTTATTAACAGCAATGCGCCCTGGGGTGGTGCAGGTGAGCCTGGCACACCGGGCATTGCACCGGCTCTGGCTGGTGCTGTTTTCCAGGCTACCGGCACCCGTGTGCGGCAACTGCCTTTGTCTAACTACGATTTCACCTACCAGATTGTTGAGCCTGAAGAAGTCATCTAACGTCGCATTCTCGCGGCCTTAACCTTCTAAGCTACCGACCTTTCAGACCTGGCGCTGAAAGGTCGGTAAACTTTTTTTAATTTTTTTCTCTCCTCCTGCAACCCTTTCCGAACTCTGCGCATCTTTATAAGTAAGCGCGGACGAACAGACAGCATCCACAAACGCTTAGGTCAGACCCGGACAAAGACGCTCTGGTCAGACCAGAGGCCTGAGTAAGCTGTATGCAACATCCGCAATCGTTGGGGCAGTCTCCAACCGTTGAATGAAATTAAATAAAACTAATATCAATGGTGGTACGACTAAGTAGTCAGCCAGGCAACAAAAACAAACAGGTTGCGGGCTAACAGAGCGAGTCGGGTGCTATCAACTTCAGT
>CBDUMB010000557.1:0-2424 GCA_965368205.1 uncultured Pseudomonadaceae bacterium
TCGACAATCATGAAGCTGTAATTAACAAAGTCATTGAACTGGCAACCACCGAACGCCGCAGGAAGTGTCACGTTGTGATCATGAGTAACGGCGCGTTCGGTGGTATTTATAAAACTCTGACCAACAGACTTAACGCACTCTAGGGAGAGAAGCATGCAACCATTCAAACTGTTTAAACACCTCATACTGGCCGGGATCGGTATATTTGCCGTTTCAGGCACAGCAGAAGAGGCCTGGCATCCGTCTAAGTACGGCGCTCAGGATACCCTCGGCGCCATAAATAATTTGTCAGCTGACAAAGTAAAACAGGCCGCCCTGCTGGTAAAGACAGGTAAAACCTACGCGTTAGGCGTTGAAACCGGTCCGGAATCCCCCGCCTATCCGCCCCGTTCCTACTCCATGACGGTGCTGCAGCTCGACGATGGCATGGGCACACCGCTGGGTTCAAACAAAGCCACAGGTAACGATGATCTGATGAACCTGTGGATGGGTATTGGCAGTCAGATTGATGGCCTCGGTCATATGGGGGTTAATCACGTTTACTACAATGGCAACAAAGCCAGTGACTTTGTCACGCCGAAGGGTTTGACCAAGCTGTCTATCGACAAGCTGCCCCCAATTGTGACCCGCGGCGTGCTGCTGGATATGGCCAAACATATGGACCAGGCGATTCTGCCCGAAGGTACTGCGTTCAACAGCACGCAGATCAAGTCCGCCGCCCGTGAAGCTGGCATTACCATTGAGAAAGGCGACGTGGTGCTGTTTCACACCGGCTGGCTGAACATCATGGACAGTGACCCCGAGCGATTTTTGGCGGGCCAACCCGGTTTAGGGGTGGACGGTGCACAATATCTGGCCGGACTGGGCGTGGTGGCCGTAGGCGCGGATAACTGGGCACTTGAAGTTTTGCCGTCCGAAGATCCTCAACAGGCTTTTCCGGTCCATCCCGAGCTGTTGGCTAAAAATGGCGTCTACATACTTGAAAATATGGATACCCGCGCGCTGGCTGCCGACGGCGTCACCGAATTTCTGTTTGTATTAGGCCAACCTCGTTTTGTGGGGGCTGTACAGGCCGTCATCAACCCGGTAGCTATTCACTGACATGTTAGACAATAAAAATATCATCATCACTGGCGCGGGCAGCGGCATCGGCCGCGCCAGCAGTTTGCTGGCCAGCCAGTATGGCGCCAAGCTGGTCTGCGTTGATCTCAGTGACGCGGTTCATGAGACAGTGGCTGAAGTCCACAAACAGGGCGGCGAAGCCATTGCAGTTCAGGCAGACGTCAGCAAAGAAGCGGACGTCGCAGCCTACGTACAGGCCTGTATCGACGAGTACAGCCGCCTGGATGGCATCTACGCCAACGCCGGCGTTGTGGGGGGCGGCAAACCCATGCTGGAACTCACCGTTGAAGACTGGCAGCGCACCCTGAACATCAACACCGTTGGTGTATTCCTGGCAGTCAAACACACTGTGCCGCTGTTCACAGCCCAGGGTTCAGGCGCCATTGTCTGCACAGCTTCGGTAGCGGGTTTACGTGCTAACGCTGGCGGCGTGGATTACAGCGCCAGCAAAGCGGGTGTAATCAGCATTGCACAAACGGTTGCTTATCAGCTTTACGGCACCGGTGTACGCATCAACGCCATCTGTCCTGGTCTGATTGAAACAGGCATGACTAAACCCGCGTTCGATCGTGCCAAAGAGCGGGGCACCGAAGAGCGTATTGGCCAGATCAACCCTGCCAGGCGCCACGGGCAACCTTCTGAAATCGGTGAGATGGCGTGTTTTTTATTGAGCGATCGCGCCTCTTACGTAAACGGTCAGGCGATCCCCGTCGATGGTGGACTCTCCGCATCGCATCCGTGGGTCTTCCCGAAAAGCTGAAAAACACAGTGAAAAAGGAGCTGAACATGGTGCGTGTTGTCTTATGCCTGCTGATCCTAACCGGTTGCGCAACCACCAGCACACCGGTGCAGGCGGAAAAAAGTGAGCGGTTGAACGTCGAAATACCTATGGGGTGGACTGCGGTAGTCTCACGAACTGTAGGCGACATCCAGGTTGCCGAATACTATCCACCGGACAGCACGGAAGCATGGCAGCAGAAAATCTCTGTTGAGGCGCTTTCAGGCAGCGATCTTCCGGACCCGCTGGTATTTACCGAAGGCATGGCCGAACAACAAAGCCGGTTATGTAATCGCTTCAGCGTTAATCCCATATTTGCCGGTTTCGAAAATGGTTATGCAAGTGCTGTACAGATGATGCAGTGCGGCGACAACAAACAAACCGGCAAAGACGTGGTGACCGTCATCAAAGCTATTCGTGGCAACGATTCTTTTTATACGGTGACACGAATCTGGCGTTTGGATCAGGCACCCCCACCACTGGCGCCTGAAACAATCAATCTGGATCAGAACGAACTGGCATCC
>CBDUMB010000558.1:0-2421 GCA_965368205.1 uncultured Pseudomonadaceae bacterium
ATTATGGTAAAAATGCAGATTATGCTGAGTCATCAGCATGGCGCCAAGCATTTCACCACAGCGGTCCAGATGATGCAGATAGGCGCGGGAAAAATGGCTGCAGGTATAACAGTCACAGGCAGCGTCCAGAGGTATGTCGGCGTCTCGATGTTGTGCGTTGCGAATCTTGACCATCCCGGTGGAAGTAAACAGATACCCGTTACGGCCGTTGCGGGTTGGCATGACGCAGTCAAACATGTCGACACCAAGGGCAACACCCCGCACCAGGTCCTCAGGGGTGCCGACCCCCATCAGATAGCGCGGCTTTTCTGCAGGCATGTGGGGCAGCAGCCCCTCCATCACGCTGTACATATCACTTTTCTCTTCACCTACAGACAGGCCGCCAATGGCGTAACCTTCAAAACCCACATCACACAGTGCGGCCAGGCTTTCGCGACGCAGATCGTCGAACATGCCACCCTGGACAATGCCAAACTGGGCCGCGCCTGGATTCAGCGCACCTTCCCGACTCTGCTGAAAAGCGTCGCGGCTGCGTTTGGCCCAGCGCATGGACAGCTGCATGGAGACTTCGGCCTGCTTGTGGGTGGCCGGATGTGCGGTACATTCGTCCAACACCATGACGACATCAGAGGCGAGATGACGCTGCACCTGGGTAGCGGACTCTGGCGTCAGTTTCACTTTGTCGCCGTTGATCGGTGAGCGAAAAATCACACCTTCTTCATTCATTTTGCGCAAGTCACCCAGGCTGAACACCTGAAACCCGCCGGAGTCAGTCAGAATTGGTCCCGACCACTGCATGAATTTGTGCAGGCCGCCAAAACTGGCAATGCGCTCAGATCCAGGGCGCAACATCAGGTGGAAGGTATTGCCAAGCAGAATCTGTGTACCCACCTCTCGCAGGCTCGCCGGCGTCATCGCCTTGACAGTACCGTAGGTGCCACAGGGCATGAATACCGGCGTCTGCACGGTGCCGTGAGGCAGCGTCAACTGTCCTCTGCGGGCCGCCCCATCTGTGGTGTGAATGTCAAACATCGCTATTTTCCTGCCTGAGCAAAAACATGGCATCTCCGTAACTGAAAAACTGATACTGCTGCTCAACCGCCTCGCGATAAGCGTGCATAACCTTGTCGTACCCGGCAAATGCCGTCACCAGCATCATCAAGGTTGACGCCGGAAGATGGAAATTGGTGATCAGCGCATCAACCACGTTAAATTCAAAGCCTGGTGTGATAAATAATTGTGTATCACCTTCTCCAGCTGTCACCTCACCGCCGTTGGCCAATGCGGAGCTTTCCAGCGTGCGCACCACTGTTGTGCCTACCGCTATCACACGGCCGCCGTGCTGACGAGTGGCTTGTATCTGCTGCGCCGTCTCGTTAGAGACCTGATAAAACTCGCTGTGCATCACATGGTTGGCCAGGTCTCCGCGTACAGGCTGAAAAGTACCCGAGCCGACATGCAGGGTCACCTGCGCGATACCCACGCCCTGCAACTTCAGGGCATCTAACAATGCCTCACTGAAATGCAGCCCTGCTGTGGGCGCAGCAACCGCTCCCGGAATTTCACCATACACGGTCTGGTATCGCTCTTCGTCGAGGGCGGAGGGCTGCTGCCCGGTCTGATCGCGTTCTATATAAGGTGGCAAAGGCACATGCCCCTGTTGATCCATCAGGTCCAGCCAGGGCAACCGGCTGGCCAACACATAAAACTGGCCCTGGCGTGACTCACAGGTGAGCTGGTGAGCTGCCACTTTTAAATGTCGGCCGGTTTTCAACGGTTTGCTGACCCGCACCTGGCAAAGCGCACGGTGTGGATCCAGCAAACGCTCCAGCAGGACTTCCGCATGCCCACCGCTGTCTTTTTGTGCAAACAGGCGCGCTTTGATCACCTTGGTATTGTTGATGACCAGCAGATCACCGCGCTGCAGGTGCTTCTGAATATCTGGAAACTGGCCGTGTTTGATGCCATCCGGCAGCAGTTGCAGCAGTCGCGCGTCGGTGCGATTGGTTCTGGGGTACTGCGCAATCAATTCAGGCGGCAGCACGTAGTCAAAATCACTGAGCTGATAGGTCATGTTATTGGCTTTACCGACCAACAAAGAAGCCGCGCATTGTAGGGACAGAGAACCAAAGCGCAACCCACGTGATTATTGATAAATCCCGCACCAGGCAAGTGCAACCTTGTACGTCACAACAGTTGTATCTACCCGCACCATTGGGCAAAATGCGCGACCCCATGCCTGGGTGGCGAAATTGGTAGACGCGCCGGATTCAAAATCCGGTTCCTTCACGGGAGTGTCGGTTCGAGTCCGACTCCAGGTACCATTGCTTCAAAGCAAGCATCTATCAGCACGTGTTGTGGTGCTAAGTGATACCGAACCGACACGTAGTGTGACGGACCGAAGGTCCGTATTCGAGTTCA
>CBDUMB010000559.1:0-2419 GCA_965368205.1 uncultured Pseudomonadaceae bacterium
AAGCATCCAGAAGCAGGAGGCCGAGCGTCGCGGTATCCGCATAGATGATGAAACGCTGACCAGAGCGGTCATGTCCTTTGCACAGGGTAACAACATGTCCCTTGAGCAGTTTCAGCAGGCGCTTGCGGCAGATGGCGTCAGCTATCGAGAGTTTCGCGAAGAGATACGCACCGAGATGGCCATTACCCGGCTGCAGCGAAATCTGATCAATCGCAGAATTTCGATTACCGATCAGGAAGTTGAGGGCCTGCTTAATTCGCCGTTTTATAAAGAAATGTTCTCAGATGAGTATCGCGTCGGCCATATATTGCTGTCGTTAGAAGAGCGTGCTTCGGAAGAGGTGATAGAGGCGGCGCTGGCTGAAGCAAACGATATTGTTAAACAGCTGCGTGAAGGCGCTGACTTTGCACAGATGGCGATTGCCAAGTCGTCCAGCAGCCGGGCTTTAGAAGGTGGTGATCTGGGTTGGCGTAAAGCGGGTGAGCTCCCCAGTCTGTTTGCTGAGCAGGTGCTTGAGCTCGACGTCGATGGTATTGCCGACCCTATCAAAACCTCAGGTGCAATCCATATTATCAAGCTGTTGGAAAGACGTGGCGCGGGTGTGCAGAAAGTTGTTGAAACCAATGTGCGTCATATTCTGGTGCAACCTTCAGAGATCCGCTCCCCGGAAGAAACCGTGGCGCTGATTCAGGACCTGAAACGTCAGTTAGACGAAGGAGCCGACTTTGCGGAGCTGGCAAAAGAGCACTCGCAGGATCCAGCCAGCGCTTTAAATGGTGGCGATCTGGGATGGGCATCACCTGATCAGTTTGTGGGTCAGTTTGGGGAAATTATGGAACGCACAGCCAAAGGCGGTATGAGCGAGCCATTCCTTACGCAGTTTGGCTGGCACATCCTGCAGGTACTGGATCGCCGCGAAGAAGATATGAGCGATGAGGCCCGCGAGAATATGGCCGTAGAAATCCTGCACAAACGCCGCTTTGAAGAAGAGCAGCAGGAATGGTTGAAAGAAATTCGCGATGAAGCCTTTGTTGAAGTTCGTCTCTAGGCTTTGCGTGTGAGGATATGTTAGCGATAACGCCTGGAGAGCCTGCAGGCATTGGCCCGGACCTGGTCATTCGGCTGGCCCAGCACAAACGCTCACAGGGCTGGGTCGTGCTCGCTGACGCACAGATGCTGGCTGCTAGGGCTCAGCGGCTGGCTTTACCCCTGACCATTGATAACAACCACGCCCAGCCCAGTTGTGCTGCGGGCCACCTCACGGTACGTCATATGCCGTTGGCTAATCCTGCAATACCGGGTCAGTTGGACTGTGGCAATGTTGCAGGCGTGCTCGCCGCTCTGGATGCGGCAATTCAAGGGTGCCTGGAGGGGACGTACACAGGCCTGGTCACCGGGCCGATGCAGAAGTCTATTGTTAATGAGGCAGGCATCGCCTTCAGCGGGCATACAGAATACCTCGCTGATGCCGCGGCTGCTGATGATGTTGTTATGTTGCTGGTAGCAGGTGAGCTGCGAGTTGCGTTGGCGACCACTCATATCCCATTGAGCCAGGTGCCAACCTCACTGACAAAGGCGCTGCTTGAGCGCCGCTTAACAATCCTCAACGCAGGGTTACAGAAGTTTTTTGGCATACAGGATCCGCACATTCTGGTTGCCGGGTTGAACCCGCATGCGGGAGAAAGCGGGCACCTGGGTCGCGAAGAAATAGAGACGATTACCCCTGTACTGGAGAGTCTGCGCGGACAGGGTCTCAGGTTAAGCGGTCCATTACCCGCGGATACGTTGTTTACCCCTCGACATCTCAAAGACGCTGATGCTGTGATGGCCATGTTTCACGATCAGGGTTTGCCGGTGCTGAAGTACGCGGGGTTCGGCGAGGCGGTTAACGTTACTCTGGGGCTGCCCTTTGTGCGTACGTCGGTAGACCACGGCACTGCTTTGGATCTTGCTGGCACTGACGCCGTTGATACAGGCAGTATGGCGGCTGCATTGCAGTTGGCTGGCGTGCTTGCCGAAGCAGTGGTTGCCTGATGTCAGCGTCAGGAAAATCCCATGCGCGCGCGTAAACGATTCGGCCAACACTTTCTAACTGACCAGGGTGTTCTGCAGAATATTGTGCGTGCCGTGGGTGTGACAGCCAAGGACCATCTGTTTGAGATTGGTCCTGGGCATGGCGCACTTACAGACCTGTTAGCAGACACGCCGGCACTGTATCGCGCTGTCGAGATTGATCGGGATCTGGCGCCAATGCTGCGTGCAAGGCATCCGAATCTGCAGGTCATTGTTGACGACGTCTTGCGTGTGAATCTTAAAGACATTCTGGATGGCGATGTGCCCTGGCGATTGCTCGGTAATCTGCCGTACAACATTTCGTCTCCGCTGCTTGCCACTCTGACCCAGTTTGTAGAAGCCCAGC
>CBDUMB010000560.1:0-2417 GCA_965368205.1 uncultured Pseudomonadaceae bacterium
CAAAGGTGCCCGCCGCTTTGAGCTTCTTGACCCATGCTTTTAACGTCGCTGCGTCAGTGACACATTCGTAATCTACTTCTACAGCAGGTTGTTCCGAGGAAGCTGCTGCTGCGCCGGCAGAGGCAGGGTCTGATCCGCCCTGTAGTTCTTCCACCCAGGTCTTGAATTCCCATGCAGCAAAATATTCCCGCAGAGCGCTTTCGTCGGGTTCATGAGGGGTAAGGTCGGTGAGATGTATATCCAGCTCCACATCACACTTGATGGTTGTCAGCTCTTTCGACAGCGGCAGCTGATCTAACGAATTTCTTAAGCTCTCGCCAACTTTGCCGCCGACTTCATCGGCACGCGTCATGATGTCATCGAGCGTGCCAAATTGAGTCAGCCACTTGGCTGCTGTTTTGGGTCCAACCTTGGGTACGCCAGGAATGTTGTCCGCCGTGTCCCCCACCAATGCCAGATAGTCGATGATCCGTTCCGGTGGTACACCGAACTTTTCTATCACCCCATCAGCATCCATTTTGGTATCCGTCATGGTATTGACCAGGGTGACGTGATCACTCACCAGCTGCGCCATGTCTTTATCGCTGGTTGACACTACCGTGTGGCGTTGCGCTTCTGTCGCCTGTTGCGCCAGGGTGCCAATCACATCATCTGCCTCAACACCCGGCACAATCAGCAGCGGAATGCCCATAGCGCGAATAATCTCGTGAATCGGTTCGATTTGTGCGCGCAGATCATCGGGCATGGTTTCCCGGTTGGCTTTATATTCCGCATACAGGTCATCGCGAAAGGTTTTGCCGGGGGCGTCAAAAATCACCGCGATGGGACTACCCGCATAGTCTTTTACCAACCGGCGAATCATTGAGATGACCCCTCTAATCGCGCCGGTTGGGTGGCCTTTGGTGGTCTTCAATTCAGGTAGCGCAAAAAACGCGCGGAAAAGATACGAAGAGCCGTCCACCAGAACAACCGGTTTGGTTTCCGCCAGGTCAAACTGCTGAGCCATACGTGTCCTTTTTTATGTACTGTGTTTGCGTACTGTGATCATCGGGCAGAGATAATTTGCCACATAACCCGCTTGCGACTTTGCGCAGCTGAAGCTTTTGCGTACCATGCCCTGCACTGGTAACCGAACTGTACTACAGCCCATGGGCATTTTTCCCGTTTCCCAAGTTTCTGTTTTATCCAGCCGGGCTTTGCTGATCCTGGCGATGACTGCGACGGCGATTCTGCTGTTTTTTTCGACAACAACTGCCGTCGCCGCTGAGAACGACATCACCCTGCAGGGACCGGACGTGGTGATCATCGCCGGGGAAGACAAAGTGATTTACGAATTCCGCCAGAACGGTCAGTTGCGCATGGTTCGGGTGGTTCCCACCTGGGGTAAACCCTATTACCTGGTGCCAAGAGACAACACCACCGGTTTTGGAGACTTGGAGCGAGCAGATATGCTGCTGCCCCAATGGGTCATCGCGGAATTCTAGCGTGCAGGCACTCACTGAATTACCTGACACACATCTTGAAGATGCGCTGTCACGCTACGATATTGGTCAGCTGCAACGTTACTGGCCTGCTTCCAACGGTATCGAAAACAGTAACTATTTTGTGACCACGGAACACGATCAGCGTCAGCGCCAGTTTGTCCTCACCATCATGGAACAGCCCGCCAACGCAGGTGAAGCTTACGTGGGCATGATGGACAGGCTATTCGAAGGTGGTCTACCGGTGGCGCCGCCAATACGCAACCTGGCTGATCTGGCGGTAGAGGATATCTGCGGCAAACCCGCGCTGTTGCAACCAAGACTGTCAGGTCATCACGTATGTAATCCAACGCGCAGGCAGATTGGCGCCATCGCCCGGTTTGTGGCACGGATGCACCTGCAGATGCAGACGAGCGACATTATCCTGCCGGACTATCCTCGCGATCGCCACTGGCTGGCGGAACGCAGCCAGCTGACCCAGGGCTACCTCGACTATGCGCGCAGCACCCTGCTTAACGCCTCTTTACGACAGGTCGACTCGCTCCTGACCCGCAACGATGTACAGCAGTTGCCTCAGGGAATGATTCACGGTGATCTGTTTCGCGACAATGTTCTGTTTAATGAACACGGACTTTCCGGTGTATTGGATTTTCACCACGCCGCACAGGGCTATTGGATATACGACCTGGCGGTGATTGCCAATGACTGGTGCACTGACGCCAGCGGTTTATTAGATGCAGAACGAACCACCGCCATGTTAAAGGCCTACCACCAGATCCGACCGCTGGAAGACGCAGAACTGTGGTTTTTCTCTACCTTCTGCCTCTATGCCGGACTGACGTTCTGGTTGTCTCGTTTATCCGTTGCGTTACAGCAGCAGCACGCACAACGGTTACGCTTTAAAAATCCCGAAGAATTCCAGCGTATCGTGGCCCA
>CBDUMB010000561.1:0-2413 GCA_965368205.1 uncultured Pseudomonadaceae bacterium
CTTTGTCACAGACACCGCGGCATTTCTAGCTGAATTGCGCGGTGTTGAGTTGCAGACGCTGGCGCAAAACACCCGGGATAACTTTTTTCGCCTCTTCAGTCGCGCGGGCTGAACAATTCCTCAAACAACCGGTAGTGTGTTTCGTACATACCTAGCTGGCGATAAGTCTGTTGCGCGGGTGTGTTGTCCTGTTCGACGTAGAGTCTGATTCCACAACTTAAGTTATCTGTTTGCGCCCGCGCCCTTACGGCCTCGTGTAATGCGCTATAAACCCCTTTGCGCCGATATTCCGGCGCCACATAAACACTTTGAATCCACCAGAAGCGTCCAGCACGCCAATCGCTCCATTCGAAGGTCACCATCAGCGTGCCTGCAAGCTCGCCGTGGTTTTCCGCGACCAGATAAAAACCTTCTGCGGGATGCTCTAACAGGTAGCTGATTCCTCGCTGCAAAACCGCTTCATCCAAACCGGCGTCTTCAGTCTCAGCTGCCATCGCGCGATTGCAGGCAACAATAAATGCAAGATCGGAAGTTGCAGCGGTTCTTACAACAATGTCATTACCGTGGTTCAGAGTGCTCATGTGTTCAGGTGCCGGTTAAAAAACTCGAGAATCATGTTGAACCGGTGAATAGATACGTCCTGCTCCTGCATAGAGTGTTTTGCGCCTGGGTAGGTCATCAGGTCAAAAGGTTTGCCCAGGTGCTGCAACCTGGCCATGATCTGGGTGCTGTTGGTGAACAGCACGTTATCGTCAGCCATGCCGTGCATTAACAGCAGCGGCGCGCTCAGCGCATCAAGATGAGGCAAAACGTTGGCGTTGGCGTATCCCTGTTCATTTTCAGCAGGTAAACCCATGTAGCGTTCGGTGTAATGTGTATCGTACAGTCGCCAATCACAAACCGGTGCGACGGCTACGCCAGCCGCGAAGTGTTGTGGGGCAAGGCTTAAGCTCATAAGGGTCATATAGCCGCCGTAGCTATGGCCAAAAATACCCACGCGATTTAAATCAGCCCAGGCGTGTTTTTTCAGGGCCTGCAAACCTGTTACCTGATCCTGCACTTCGACATGACCCATGTTGCGATAGATAGGTGACTCAAAATTGATGCCACGGTTGCCGCTGCCGCGGTTATCGATTTCCAGAACCGCAAAGCCGTTCTGGGCAAACAGCTGTACGGTTAACGGACTCCATTCGCGTTTTGCTTTCTGCGGTCCCGGGCCACCATAAACATAAACGACGGTGGCGTGCTGGCCGGCTATTTCTGATGGCGGTGTCAGTCGATAAAAAATCTCTTGCCCATCATCCGCGGTCACGCTGCCAAACTCCGCCGTGGCGTGCATTGGCATAAATGAGTGGTAGGGGTGTGCAGCCCCAAATTCTTCGGCCCACAACACTTTGCCCGGGCCACCTTCGATGTCACGCAGGTGGATGCTTGGCGGCAGACTTTCATGGCTGTATCGATCTATGAAGGTGCTGGCATCCGGCGCTATCACAACATCATGCCAGCCCGCCTGGGTGGTGAGCTGGCGCCATGGATCGCCGCTTAATGAAATTTCGAAAAGATGATTTTCAATCGGTGTCTGATCCCAACCGGAAACGAAAACACGATTGTCACAGGTGTGCCGTAATGCATTAATGTGCGTCGGGCATGCCAGTTCGATACGCTTACCTGTGCCGTCGAGTAGATATAACTGATTGGTGCCGCTGGATTCGCTGCTGATCAGAATCCGCTGCGGATCAATGATGGTGAGATCGTCATTCAGATTGATCCAGCTTGTGCTGCTTTCTTTGTGCAACAGCTGCCATTGCTCAGCTTTGCTGTTCAAGTCCAGGTATTTCAGGCTCAGATTCTGCTGACGTCTGTCCTGGGTCTGAATGTACACACCGTTAGCTTTGACCTGTACTCGGGCGAGATAGACATCGTCGCTGTCAATTTCCGTGCTGTCCTGCCAGATACACCGGCTGCTGCTGTTTTGCAGATCTAACACCCATAAACTGACACGGGGATTGTCGGCCCCGGCGTAGGGGTAACGCTGCTGAATGGTTTGCGCGCCATCAGCCTGCATTTCCAGGCGGTAGCTTATAGCTACGCTCGATTCGTCAACTTTGCAATACACCAGATAACGACTGTTAGGGCAGAACCAATGACCACGGAAGCGGTGCATCTCTTCTGCGGCCAGAAAGTCCGGCAGACCGTTGCTTAAGGTAGGGCCTGCATCCGTCGTAATCTGACGCACGCCGTCGCTGGATTTCGCTAATGGTTTTTCCGGGTTCAAGGACTGGGTGAACAGATCACCATTCTGTACAAAGCTCAACCAGCACCCGTCTGGAGAAATCTGAAAAGCACTCTGGCGTTTTTCTTCAGGTGTCATCACAACACTATTGATTGCGGGCTTCGATACGTCGATAAACAA
>CBDUMB010000562.1:0-2413 GCA_965368205.1 uncultured Pseudomonadaceae bacterium
CGGCGTGTATTCACCACCGTGGTGGGTTCATCGCCATTTGCCCGCGGGGTGGTATCAAATATTTCTGTGCCTTCCTGAAAAAACAGTCGGCGCTCAGGAAAAAACACTTCAAATGCGGACAGGTTTACAACGACATCATCACTTTCGACATTGCCAAAATCAGGATTCAATGTCGTTGTCAGCTGCAGATTAGTTGATGGCCGCCAGAAAATATCAGCGCCAGCCTTGGTTTGCGTGAAGTCTTCAACTTCATCCTGAGTCACAGAAACGTAGGGGAAAAAACTGAACTGCTGCTGGGGATCAACCTGATCCAGAAGCAGAGGCTGGAGTGCTGACATAAATAAGGGTTGTGTGAAAGGCAGAGCAGGTACGGCATAACGCTCATCCATGTAAGCCACCTTACGTGAAGCATAGGCGTTTACCGTGCGTTGTCCGGCTTCTTTGGGCATGGCAACTTGAGACCAGGGCAGGAATATCTCAGCGTCCCAACCCTTGGCTGTGACTTTGGTACCGCCATACCACGCACCATCCCAATCGCGGCTGAACTGACGCTCAGGCAATACGGTACCATCTACCTGATTGCCACCCAGGGCAAGATTCACCCAATAGCCATACCGGCCCTCACCAGAAGTATCGAGGGTCACACCGACGTTATCCCTGTTCAAACGGCCTTCATCGCGGCTGGAAAACACTCTGACCAGGGTTTCAGGAGGCTGTTCCATTTTGAACGAGGCATAAAGCCCACGTTCGGTGTAGAACATTTTCACCACCGTGGCATGTCGTGGTAGCTCTCCGGTATCTGGATCCACAACACGGAACGAATCGACACCTGGAAAGGCCTGCCAGACGGGTTCGTTCAGATCCCCATCAATCTGCATATCGATATCGGCTTCCCGATAACTTGGCAGGGTAATCGGCGCACCAGCTGGGTTGGCCAGTAACAGCTGATTTGGCGGCTCGGTTGTTACGTCAGAAAGTGGAGACTCGCTGGGTGAAGCAGCTCCGGCAGCACCGTATAGCAAAGCCGGTGACCCAAACCGGTTATGTCGCAAAACATCCGGTACAAACCCCATCAGCCCCTCGGGTATGGCAGGCACGGCCGGAGCATGATGGCTCGCGTCACGCTGCAACTTGTGCAGCTGATAGTCCTGGGGTGCTTCTTCAACAACACCGCGCTTTGCACCCTCGGTTGCCGGCTCTTGAGGCGCAGCACGGGAATCATTAGCCGGTTGGCTGTCGACTTCATAAATATCAGAGGAATATTCTGCAGCGAGCCCGTCGGATGTTGCTGCATCCTGCTCTGACCAATGCCAGGCACCCGCAAATCCATTGCTGGATGCCACAGCGGCCAGGTCTTGAGCAAGTTCACGGGTAAGATAAGGACCACTCACCAGGCGATAGTAGTAGCCTTTGTCCGTTACAAAGCCTAAAACTTCAAAAGGTTGGCCAACAACTTTTTCTGCGATTTCGCGTTTGGCCATCGCTTCACTTTTCGTTTTGTAGCTGGCGACAGAAACCCAATAGTGGGTCTCTGCATACGCAGATGCCGCAAACAAGCAGCTGAACAAAAACGCACAAAGATGCGGTCGCAAGTTCAAAGTGAATAGACCCGGCAGGCTAGCTGAGACCCTATGGTAGCAGCGTCCAGCTGCGAAAACTACGAAGAGCGAGCGCTAAGCCTTTGAACTCAATGTATTTTTGACCATCAAGGGGCTGAAGCAAACAGAATCATGATGCCTGCAGCCACAGCTGAACCAATAACACCCGCCACATTAGGACCCATAGCATGCATCAATAAGAAATTCTGCGGGTTCGCCTCCAGACCAACTTTGTTCACCACCCGGGAGGCCATGGGCACCGCAGAAACACCCGCGGCGCCGATGAGCGGGTTTATCGGCGTGCTGCTCAGGCGATTCATAAGCTTTGCCATCAGCACACCACTGGCAGTACCCACACCAAACGCAACCATACCCAGTAGCAGAATACCCAGCGTACTGGCGGTCAGAAAGACGTCCGCCTGCAGCTTGGAACCCACCGCCAGTCCCAGAAAAATGGTGACCACATTGATCAGCGCGTTCTGTGTGGTTTCAGATAGACGATCAACCACCCCACATTCTTTCATGAGATTCCCAAACGCAAACATACCGAGTAACGGTGCTGCTGACGGCAGCAGCAAAGCAACCAGCAGCAGGAGCAACAGAGGGAAAACTATTTTTTCCAGTTGCGACACTTCCCTCAATTGGGTCATTTCAATTTCACGCTCTGCCTGGGTTGTCAGCGCGCGCATGATCGGTGGCTGGATAATGGGTACCAACGCCATGTACGAGTAAGCGGCTACCGCTATCGCCCCCAACAGATGCGGTGCCAGAGCACCGGCAACATAGATCGCTGTGGGGCCGTCTGCACCACCAAT
>CBDUMB010000563.1:0-2411 GCA_965368205.1 uncultured Pseudomonadaceae bacterium
CTGCTGATCTGTCCGATGCAGGTCGGGAGCTCCTGAAAAATGTTGTCAGTAACCTGAGTAACCGCGAAGCCTACAGCTTCATCGTTGAAGGCCACACGGACAACGTGCCAATTCGCGGGCAGTTACAGCGTCTCTATCCAACCAATTGGGAACTGTCAGCCAAACGTGCACTGAATGTGGTTCACGCGCTGGATGATGCGGGAATCGCACCTGAACGCCTGCAGGCACGGGCTTTTGGTGCTTACAAACCACGGGTGCCGAATGATAATGATGGCAATCGTCGAGAGAACCGACGCATTGAGCTGCTGATCGAACCTCTGAGTTAGGCGCCGCTCAAGTTAGCTGTTTGCACATGTCCCGCAGCGCCTGCACAAATGCCAACGGCTGATCCAGGAAGACATGATGCTGGGCCTTTTCGATCCCTACAGCGGGAAAATCCTGAGGCACCAGCTCACGCATGTACGCCAGGGTATTAAGGGAAAACAGCTCACTGTCTTCGCCGTAGATTAGACCGAGCTTTAACGCCAGGTTCTGATAATCCTCAGGCTGACGTTCAATATCTTTCATCGCGGTATAAAAGTCTTCATCAAACTTCCAGGCATACCCGCCACCTTCCACCGGCATCAGCGAATTGCGCGCGATGTACTGCAGGATGTACTCATTTTCGCAGGACTGGGGAGGCTGCAGGCGAAAGCGCATGAGCGCGTTTTCTTTGTCCGGGTAAACCTTGGCACGGACATTCATCATGGAATGGTCCGGTGGTGGGTCTTCCGGGCTGCGGATACCTGAATCGATGAGAATCAACGCCGCAAACCGATCAGGATATTGATTAGCCGCCCGCACAGCCATATAACCACCAAAACTGTGGGCAACCACAAGACACTGATTGTCAAAACCTGCGTGGTCCAGCACAGCTTTGATCTCTTCGGCATAAAGGTTGGCGTTGTACTCGTAGCGATAGTCGGAATCACCCATACCGGTGAGATCCATCGCAGCAATTTCATATTCGTCGAGCAGCTGTGGGGCGATGAAATCCCACCAATGCGAATGGGCATGCATACCGTGAATCAGTAACATGCCGCGCTTACCCGGATTGGGGTAGAAGCGGTAGACCACATCACATTCGTCTACCTCAACACTTCTGGTTTCGGCCGGGGTTTCCACTGCCTCCCAGAACCAGTCTGGAATCGTGTTTGCGCTACCTTGTGAATCCCAACGAGCCATACCCTCTCCCCAATTTCACTAGAGCTGCACTAACGCACCCATCCTCGTGAATACGTGGTAAATGCGTGGCTACAGACGTCCAAACCGTTTCAGGTGGAAATCTACATTGCCAAACAGCGTATCAATGATGGTCAGACGTTTGAAGTAGTGACCAATGTTCAACTCATCTGTCATACCCATACCACCGTGCAGCTGCACAGCACTCTGGCCGACAAATCGACCGGACTTACCTACCTGTACTTTGAACGCGCTGACGGCTTTCTGCGCTTCCGGCCCATAACCTTCATCCAGGCGCATAGCGGCCATGAACATCAGTGACTTGGATTGTTCGTGCTCCATGAACATATCCACCATGCGGTGCTGCAATACCTGGAATTTACCGATGGGCTGACCAAACTGCTCCCGGGTTTTGCAGTATTCAACTGTATCTTTATAAAGTACTTCCATCGCGCCAACCGCTTCAGCGCCAACCGTCAGAATACCGCCATCAATCACCTGCTCAAGCAGACCAAGACCGCTGCCTTCTTCGCCCAGCAATGCATCTGCGTCAACGGCAACATTTTCAAAGGTAATTTCTGAAGCGCGCAGGCCATCCACTGTAGGGTAGTCTCGTCGAGATACACCTGAGGCATTGGCATCCACTACAAACAACGATACGCCATCGGTGTCACGCTGCTCGCCGCTGGTGCGGGCAGACACCACGAGGATGTCTGCTGCTGGGCCGTTGAGCACCACGGCTTTATAACCGTTAATGACGTAGCCCCCATCTTTTTTACTGGCTGTTGTGGTGAGGTCGCTGAGATTAAAGCGACCCTGGGGTTCAGCATAAGCCAGCGCACCCTGCACTGACCCGTCGATGATGCCCGGCAGATACTTCTCTTTCTGCGCAGGGGTGCCGCCGTGTTTGATCGCGCCACCTGTCAGGACTATGGTTGCCAGGAAGGGTTCAACCACCAGAGACTTACCAAAAATTTCAGCCATCAACATCGCTTCGATGGCACCACCACCAAAGCCACCGTCGGCTTCAGAAAACGAAACGCCGAGCCAACCCAGTTCGGCAAACGTTGCCCAGTTTTCAGCGCTGTAACCCAATTCTGAGCGGGTAAGTTTCTGACGCGACTCAAAGTCGTAGTCATTCTGCATGTATTTGGTGACGCTTTCTTCTAACAGCGTTTGTTCTTCGGTAA
>CBDUMB010000564.1:0-2408 GCA_965368205.1 uncultured Pseudomonadaceae bacterium
CGCGGGGCCGGGTAAATTTGTATCGCCTTATTATGATTCCATGGTGGCGCAGATTATTGTGCATGCCGAGGATCGAGACGCGGCCATTGATAAGCTCGGCGCTTATCTTTCCCGGGTGAAAATCACCGGTATTTCTACCAATATCCCGCTATTGATTCGTGTTCTGAACGACGATGTTTTTCGCAAAGGCGTCTATGACACAAATTATCTGCCGGAATTCCTGACCCGAACAAACATTCAAAGCCTGATTGCTGAGATTGAAGCCAGTGGTGGCGACAGCGGTGATGGCATTGACCGCGATTCAATAAAAATTGAAGAGAGCGAAGAACTCAAGGTGCTGGCACCGGCAACAGCTATTTTCTACAGCACACCCTCACCATCAGAGCCCGAGTACGTCAATGTGGGTGATCGTATCGATCTGCAGCGGACCATCTGCCAGCTTGAAGCCATGAAGATTTTCACCCCTCTGAGCCTGGGTGATTTCAATTCAGAGATTGAATTGTATCCGAGTACTCACGAGTTTGAGGTTACGCGGGTGAATATGAGCAGCGGTCAGCAGGTAAATGTTGGTGATCTGCTGTTTGTGGTCAAGCCGGTAGCGAAGTCCACATAATCCAGGCACCGCGCAGCAGGCATATGCTTGCGATAGTCAGGATAACAAGACTGCTCACACGACCGAAAGCTGCATCGTCCCATCGATGCAGCAGCGCGGTGCCGACCCGGGTGCCTGAAACCGCAGCTGTCATGGCGCAGATGAAAAGCCACCAGGGCAGGGTGGTCGCGACAGATACAATGAGTGCGTAATACAGAATTTTGAGCAGATGCCCGATGGTCTGAGTCAGTGCTTTGTTTGCGACGATTTCGTGTCGGCTTAATGGTGAATTCAGATAGAACACATCCAGTAAAGGCCCCGATGCACCGGCCAGCAGTTGCGCCGCAGTGACGACAAAGCCGCAGACGATGGTTGTCAGTGGGTGCGTCACATCCAAACCTTTTAATGATCGGCTGTAGCGTGCAAGCCAGGGGAAAACCCCCACCAGGAAAAGAACCAGGCCTGGATCAGGCACCAGGGCAATCAAGCTGAAGACACCCACTGCAGCAATCGCGCCCAGCATATAGTTAGGCAGCAACCTCCATTTGATATGCCTGCGCAGAAACCAGGCTCTTGAACCATTGGCGGTTGCCTGAACCGCACCATGCAGAATCATGGCATTGGCAACGCTGAGTATGGTCACCAGGATGGCCATCAGGATCATGCCGCCTGCCATGCCCAGCACACCAGACAACACACTGGTAAAAAAGACGGCAATAGTGAGGATTAGCCACAGCATGACGCGCATCCTGCACCCAACCATTTGATGAAAAAAGCGAATCAATGGAATATGATTCAGTCAAATTTGGAATTGATTAAGTGAATGGTTGAAAATTTAGAGACGTTGGTTGCTTTGTCAAAAGCGGGCACGATGATGGAAGCCAGCACTGCATTGAAAATATCCCAGTCGGCGGTAAGCAAGCGTATCGCCAACCTGGAACGTTATTACGACAGGCGCCTGATTGAACGGCATGGCCGTCGGGTGGTATTGACCCATCATGGGACGCGTCTGGTCGAACGCGTCACACCTCTGCTTTCAGAGTTGCGCAGCGTGTTTCTGGAAGACAATGCGCTGCGTAAAGGTAAAATTATTCTGGGTGTGTCTGAGGCGATTCTCGCCAGTTGGGGGCCACGCCTGTTTGCCCAGGTGCGTACACGTTTACCGGGCGTGGAGTTTGAGTTCCATGCGCAAAGATCGCCGGTTGTGCTGGATCGTCTGCGCTCTGGTGAATACATGGTAGGTCTGTGTACGGGCACGCCGGATGCGGATACCGACCTGGTCAGCGAGGTCATCCGGCAGGAGCCTATGGTAATCATTCCGTCCGGCCTGCAACCTCTGAACTATCAGATTGGCGAGCCCCTCAGCGTCATTACCATCGAATCCCGTTCCGGCGCTGGGGCGTCCATTGAGGAAGATATGCTGCGACTGTCGCTGACCCGGGCGGTGTCACTGGAATCATTTTTTGCCGTAGCGCAGATGGCGCTTGCAGGCTTTGGTCATGGCCTGGTACCTGCGGGTGTCGCACGCACCCTGGGTGTTGAGGATCGGGCGGTCATCGGTCTGGCACAACAGGGTCTGACGCGCCCGGTGCGATTTGTCGCACG
This sequence comes from uncultured Pseudomonadaceae bacterium, assembly GCA_965368205.1. GTDB lineage: Bacteria > Pseudomonadota > Gammaproteobacteria > Pseudomonadales > Azotimanducaceae > UBA4421. The sequence continues at coordinate 2,198 of CBDUMB010000564.1, forward strand.
CAAATCGATGTTTGCTCAGGAACTGATCCGCTCGTTCTATGCTGAAGTCTCAGTAGCGGCCGAGGACATCTGAACCGGCTCTGGCGGTGCCATCAGGATCTGGGCAAGGGCGTCAACCCAGGCAGGGTCTTCGTTCAGGCAAGGCACCAGATCGAAACTTTTGCCGCCTGCCTCAAGAAAAGTCTGGCGTCCCTGCAAGCCCATTTCTTCC
>CBDUMB010000565.1:0-2404 GCA_965368205.1 uncultured Pseudomonadaceae bacterium
AGTTGATGTTCAAAGGGGTATGTACACGTGTTAGAAACTGTAGCACCGGAAGCGGGAGGTATGAGCAGCACGCGGCTGCAGAGGGGTTCGGCCTGGCTTGAAGCCCAGGTAGAGGACGAACGGTTGGCCGGTTGCAGCGTCCTGGTCGGTCGGCGCGGTAAGTTGGCATTTGCAGAAACAGCAGGGCTTGCTGATCAAAGCCTGCAGCGGACGTTTGAACTGGACACCGTTGCGCGGATCTATTCCATGAGCAAAGCAGTGACAACGGTTGCTGCCATGATGCTTTACGAACAGGGCCTGTTCCAATTGGATGACCCTGTTGCAGCATACCTTCCTGAGTTTGCCGCTACACAGGTGTGGCGAGGGGGTGACGCCGCTTTAGATGCGCTCGACCCGCAGCAGACACCCATGACAATACGGCACCTGATGACACATACGTCAGGTCTTACCTATGGCTTCATGCACAGCAACGTTGTGGATCGAGCCTATCGTGAGGCAGGCATTGAGTTTCCCGGAACAGCAGCGAGCCTGGCTGATCTGGTTAAAGCAGTGGCGCAGCAGCCCCTGATCTGTCAGCCAGGTAGTGGTTGGAATTACAGCGTATCTACCGACGTATTAGGCCGGTTGGTTGAGGTATGGTCGGGCTTATCGCTGGATGCTTTTTTTGCACAGAACATTTTTACACCGTTGGCGATGGTCGATACCGGCTTCCATGTAAAGCCGGCGAATCATGAGCGCTTTGCAGCGCTCTACGGGCCGCTTTCGGGAGGTGATATGAGTAGCGTTGCCAGCACCTCAAAGAGTGAGACACCGTCGCCGCGTGGTGGTCTGAAGCTTACTGAAGGGGCGGCCAACAGTCGTTTTCTTGAGCCGGCCAAACTTTTTTCCGGCGGTGGTGGGCTGGTGGGCACCATTGGTGACTATGCCCGTTTCTGCCAGATGCTGCTCAATCGGGGTGAACTGGATGGGCAGCGGCTGCTGGGGCGCAAAACAGTGGAATATATGCGCATCAATCAACTGCCTGACAATAAAGATATGGCGGCCATGGGGCAGCCGGTTTGGAGTGAAACCAGCTACGATGGCATAGGCTTCGGGCTGGGCTTTGCAGTTGTGCTGGACCCGGTTAAAGCACACATCATTACGTCGGTGGGAGAGCACCACTGGGGTGGTGCCGCCAGTACTTTTTTCTGGCTGGATCCGGCTGAGGAGCTGTTCACTGTGTTTTTCACTCAATTGATGCCGTCTTCGACCTATCCTATTCGTCGTGAATTGCGCACCCGGGTTTATCAGGCACTGGTAGATTAAAGTCTGTCGGCTTGGGCCACCTTTTTTAAAAAGGGCTTTAAGCCAGGGCTTCGCGGTAAGGTGTGAGGTCCCAGTCCGGGTAACGTTGTTGCGCGTGGCTTAAGGTCACTTCGCTCCAGAAAGGGTGCCCGGGTGGATGTACACCAAAACACGTGAGTTGTTCCGGGGTGGCACAGGCGAACAGTTCATGCCACGGTTTCAGATGGTGGAACGGCCAGGCATGGTAGCCGATAGACTCATCGCCGGACTTTTTGTAACACGCCATAACAGCGTAACGCACGCCGCCTGGCTCGGTCATGTTGGTGCCGCGGTGGAAAACATCAATGCCGTAGGGGAAAATTGTTCCGGCGGATGCGGCGCTGGTTTTTGCAAAAGGCATCAGTGCCTGTTGCAACTCGCGACCGCCGGATAAGGTCATGGTGGCACCACCCAGGGGGTCGGAGTCGGTACGTTTGACGTAGTGCATGGGGCCGTGGGTTTCTGACACATCTGTGAAATAGCAGATGATGGTCACGCTGTTGAGGGCCGTTTCTGCAGACGGCACGGTTAAGGTGTGATTGACGAAGTCGCAGTGAAACGGCTGGTCGTAGTCGGCATCACCGGTAAATTTTGCCCACGCCTGGCACTGGTAAAGATGCACGTTTTCAGTATCCAGTGCAGCACGCGCAAATTTGATCAGCTGTGGGTGTACGCCAATCAGGTTGAGGGCCCTGGCGCCGCGGAAAGGGATTGCTTCGAAGGTGGCAAACTGAGCGCTGTCGAACTTGCCGATTTCACCTTCCTGCTTTTTGTTCTGTGCGTGTTCGCCACCGTGTTGTCGACCAAAGACCTGGTCAAAGTCGGCGCGTACTGCTGCTACTTCTGCGTCGGTGAAGAAGTTCTCGATCAGAACCCCGCCTTCGCGACGCCAAGTAGCCACCTGTTGATTGTTGAATCTGTTCATCCGATGTCCTGTGGTCTAGCGCCAGAGCCAGCGCAATGTATCTGCAAACAGCGCGCCGCCGTGGCGAAGTGTGTGGCCGCCGTTGCCAAATTCAAAACGATAATCGTAGCCTGCGTAGGCAAAGGCCTTGGCCATGGCCTGGTTGGCCGTGGGCCA
>CBDUMB010000566.1:0-2392 GCA_965368205.1 uncultured Pseudomonadaceae bacterium
TGGGTTTAGCCATGATTGGGCCAACCCTTTTAGAAATGGGTACAGAAGACCAACGTCAGCGTCACCTGCCAAAAATTGTGACCGGCGAAGCCCAGTGGTGTCAGGGATATTCTGAACCTGGTGCAGGTTCAGATCTGGCCGGCTTGCAGACCAAAGCTGTTCTGGAGGGCGACCAGTTCATTCTGAACGGTCAGAAAATCTGGACCTCCGGCGCACAACACGCCAACTGGATGTTTGCGCTGGTTCGCACAGATCCTCAAGCACCTAAACACGAAGGCATCAGCTTTGTGTTACTGCCCATGGATCAGCCCGGTGTCACCATCAAACCGATCAAACTGATCTCCGGCTCTTCACCTTTCTGTGAAACCTTTTTCGACAACGCGATTGCTCAGCGTATCGACCTTGTTGGCGAACTCAACAAAGGCTGGAGTGTGGGCAAACGCCTGCTGCAATATGAACGTAACGGTGCCACCCGCCGCGCGCCTAAATCAAGCAAGAAGAAGCCAACTCTGAATGTGTACGCCAGTGTGGCCAAGCAGTACATCGGTGAAAACAGCCAGGGCAAGATTGCTGACCCGGCAGTGCGCGATGAGGTACTGACACAGGTCATGCAGGAACGTGCGCTGGCTTTGACTACTCAGCGTGTGCTTGACGAAAGCCAGTCTACTGGCGCCCCTGGAGCGGCCACCTCGATTTTCAAGCTGGTCGGCTCAACCTTGTCAAAACAAGGCTCACAACTGAAGTCCACCCTGCGCGGCACTGCCGGCCTGGTGTGGGAAAGCGAACAGTTCAGTGAAGACGAGCTTGAATCCACCAGAGCCTGGCTGCGGGACCGCGCGGTGACCATTTACGGTGGCACCAACGAAGTCCAGCAGAACATCATCGCCAAACGCGTTCTAGGTCTTCCTGACTAACGACCTGTATAAACGGGATCGCGCTTTTCAACAAAGGCGCGCATCCCTTCTTTAGCATCTTCGGTACGCGAACACAGAATCTGGTTACGGTTTTCTATGGCCATAGCAGATTCCAGGCTGTTGGCGTCTATCGCCATGTTAAGACCTTCTTTGGTCAGGCGCAGACCCATCGGCGACGTGGTCAACATTTCTTTCAGGTAGCTGTCAGCCGCGCCGGCCAGCTGCTCAGGTTCAACCACCTCGGAAACCAGACCTGTCGCCAGAGCCCGCTGAGCGTTGATAAACCGCCCCGTCAGCATTAATTCTGACGCCAGCGACGTGCCCACCAGACGGGGTAGAAAATAGGATGTACCCATATCACAGGCCGACAGGCCAATGCGAATAAACGCAGCGTTCATACGCACGTTATCTGCGGCAATACGAATGTCCGACGCCAGCACAAACGCAAACCCACCACCGCACGCCGGCCCCTGAACCAGAGAAATGATCGGCTGCGGGCAGCGACGCATGAGGATATAGACTTCTGCCAGATAGCCTTGAAAACCCCAACCTGCCCCCACTGGACGATGACCGGCACTGTCCACCATGTTATCCGCCTGCTTGATATCAAGACCTGCACAGAACGCGCGTCCCGCACCGCTCATGACCACCGCCCGGGTATCGGTGTTTTCCAGCAGGCTGGAGAAATAGTCGCGCAGCTCAGTGACCATTTGGGTGTTGATCGAGTTAAGGGCCTCAGGGCGATTCAGCATTAATCGATCAACCGGCCCCTGCCGATCAACTGCAATGGTTTCGTATTCAAGTGTGCTCATGATTGTCCCCGCTAGAATTGAACGCCGAGTATAGCCCGAGGTGCATCGTGTTTTTCACCTCACGCTTATTTTTCAGCGTGTGCCGCTGTTTAAAAAAACCTCAGGTCGTTAATATGAAAATTCAGTAAAGGAGAGTATCGACGATGCAACAGGCGCTGACTGGGTTTCGAATTTGTGATTTCACCGGTCAATTAGCTGGTGCAGGTGCAACCAAATGGCTGTCCGCATTCGGTGCAGAAGTGATTCGTATAGAAGACCCTGTACGTCAGGGGCGCTGGGACATTCTCAGGGGCATGGAGCCCTTCAAAGAAGGCCAGCGAGGCCTGGATTACGGCGGCGGCTTCAATAACCACAACACTGACAAGCTGGGCATCACGCTCAACATCCGTACCGAGCGCGGTAAAGAACTACTCACCGAACTGATTAAGATCTCTGATGTCGTCAGTGAAAATTTTGCTGCGGGTGTGCTCGAGAAATGGGGTTTTGGCTATACACAGCTCAAAGCGATCAAAGACGACATTATTTACGTCTCCAACTGTGGGTTTGGTCATCAGGGCCCGTACAGCCAGTACAAAACCTGGGGACCCATCGTGCAGGCGATATCCGGGTTAACCTATACCTCCGCTTTACCCGATCAGGAACCTGCAGGTTGGGGCTATTCCTACA
>CBDUMB010000567.1:0-2387 GCA_965368205.1 uncultured Pseudomonadaceae bacterium
AGACAGAGCGGTAGCTCTTGAGATCTTCATGGGTAATCAGGCCGCCGTTGGCCTGCATTTCTGCAACCAGCAGATCCGCTGTTTTACCGGCATAGAAACCTTCGCGACCGTGTTTTTTGATCCGCTCCAGGGTGTCAGCCAGGTCACTCTGCTTAAACACTTCCCCAACACGCCAGGGCTCCCCATCGTTACCGAAGACAGCCATGCTGGCGGGATAACGGGCAAAATCTTTCTGCCGGCGGGTAAAGCTGCCGGCAAGGTCCTGATCCAGGCGTATGCCCTTGCGCGCCAGCCTGATGGCGGGTTCGATAACCTCTGCACGGGTCATCGAACCATACTTCTCCAGCACCGCCAGCAGGCCGTCCACACTACCGGGCACCCCGACCGCCAGGTGTGATGCCGTCGATAACCCTTTAATGACCTCACCCTGCTCGTCAAGAAACATATCTTTGGTGGCAGCCAGCGGCGCACGTTCACGGTGGTCATTCGTCACTACTGTGCCATCAGCAAGATGGATAACCATGAAACCGCCGCCGCCGAGGTTACCCGCTGACGGATAGGTCACAGCCAGCGCAAAACCTGTGGCAACCGCCGCATCAATAGCATTACCCCCTGCTGCCATGATGTCAGCGCCGACCTGAGAGGCCCATTCGGAACGGCTGGCTACCATGCCTTTGTCACTGAACACCGGCGCGCCGGTAGCAGCAAACGTATGTGGGCTGGTTAAAAGAAAAACAGCAACAACAACACTAAAGCACAGCGACTTCATGAACTTCCTTGATCTACGTATAGTGACAGCAACCTGGATTGTGACGAATGCCGCCGACACCAGCAAGGTCGGCCTACCCTATGACAACGATTAACATAACCGGCAGAGCGGATTACACCAGACTCAGACGCCTCGCTCTGGCCGCACAGGGTTTGCACCAGAATGCCGCTTTCGGCAGAGGACTGGATGGTGCGCGCGAGTCTATCGGCCACCTGGGTTATGTACAGATCGACACCATCAGCGTGGTGGAGCGTGCCCATCACCATGTGTTTCGCTCACGTGTGCCCAATTTCAGCACCGCCATGACTGAACGACTGTTGCAGCGCCGGGACATATTCGAGTACTGGCACCACGCAGCAGCGTTTCTACCGATAGAGGACTATCGGTTTTCTCTGCCCTACAAGCAGGCCATTGCCAACGGTAAAATTCACTGGTTCAAAAATCCCGATACAAAACTGATGCGCAAGCTCAGGCAGCAGATCGCAACCGAAGGCCCGCTGCGCTCACGAGACCTTGAAGACACCAAGACCAGCCGTCAGGGATGGTGGGACTGGAAACCAGCGAAACGCGCCCTGGAGCAGTTATACATGCAGGGAGAATTAATGGTGGCAGCCCGCGAGGGTTTTCAGAAAACCTATGACCTGCCTGAACGGGTTCTGCCGCGGCACATTGACACCACCACACCCGACATTGATGAATTTGCAGAACATGTTGTTGCACAGCAGCTGCGTAGCCATGCGCTGGTATCCCTGAAAGGATTAACCTATCAGCGTCGCAACCCCGCTCTGCGACAAGCTGTCAAACGTCACATCGAAAAAAAGTTACACGCCGGCGATCTCGATCAGCTGATATTAAACAGCGGCGAAGTTTTCTTCAGCCACCCTCATGTTATGGACGCACCAACACCCAGGTTCAGCCGCGCAATCACAATTCTGTCCCCTTTCGACAATGTCCTGATACAACGCGAACGCCTGAAGTCCATTTTTGACTTTGACTATCAGATTGAATGTTACGTACCCGCTGCAAAAAGAAAGTTTGGCTACTTCGGCCTGCCGTTACTGTACCGCGATCAGTTTATCGGGCAGGTGGACTGCAAAGCACACCGCAAGTACAAGCGTTTAGAGCTGAAGGCCGTGGAATTCAACAACACAAAACTGGATCCTGCTGCAACAGGCCAAGCTTTTGCCGCCGCTGTAAAAAGCTTTGCCGACTTTCAGGATTGCGAGCACATTGACCTGGGAGCGGTTTCCCCAAAGTCCTACGCAGAACCTATTCGCCAGGCGCTGGAACAGCTCTAAGCCAACAACTGCGCTGTTGGAAACGGAATTTTCGACAAATCAGATATCTGCTCTAAACTTATTTCAAAGGGACGTTTTAACCGGTCATGGATGACCTTCTACAACGCCTTGTGAACAGCTGATCTGTTCAGCCCCGGTATAGTTTCAGTTCACTCATTATTCAGTCTTGCAGCGCTATCGTGACTTCACCCTAACGGTATGACTCAGGAGAAGACATGAAAACTGTACTCACAACCACACTACTCATCAGCGCCCTCACGGCCACTGCTCCAGCTATCGCCGGAGAAAATAACTGGCAAGGTAAAAAAGCCAAGGCCAAC
>CBDUMB010000568.1:0-2386 GCA_965368205.1 uncultured Pseudomonadaceae bacterium
TCCGCTTTGGTTTTACTGGAAACAGGAATAGTCAGTACGCCTCGCGCATAGAGCTCGTTACACATGTAGGCGGCGCCAGCCAGATCGTAACGGTCATCAAGCAAGGTACCGTCAAGATCAGTAAACACAATTGCGTGTATCGCGTTGTTGTAGGCCACGATCAGGCTCCCTCTAACCACCATGGATGCAAAGGAACGTCCGAAACGGTTTTAACCCTGTGTCGCAGACGTATCCCTGCTGAACAAAGCTGCAAAGACTGGGCCAGAAAATGAGCGCTTTTTTGAACAAAAAAAGAGCACGAAGGTACAAAACGGTGCAGAAACTGCGCTTCAAAATATTTGCGCACCAAATCTGTGCGGGTAGCGCAATTTTAATGCGCAGAACTGGATTTAAAAAAAGTTGGCGGGGTTTGGCGCAGTTTTACGATCTATATAAACAAGCGGGATTAAATCAAACATACCGGGGAGGACACATGAACTTATATCTGCGACTCATCATCGTGCTGATCGCCAGCATGCGTCGCATGCGCCTCAACTACGACGCACCCTGCGTCACTCGATTTCGGGTATGGCCCCATGATCTGGATGTATTTGGTCATATGAACAATGGTCGCTATCTACAGATCATGGATGTATCCCGCACCGAATGGATGGCGCGTACCGGCGTGCTCACGGCCATGATGGATCAGAAGTGGTCTGCTGTGCTCGGCGGTGGGCTGACCCGTTATCGACGCACCCTGAAGCTGATGCAGAGCTATAACGTGCACACGCAACTGGTGCATTGGGACAAACGCTGGTTTTACTTTGAGCACACCTTTGTTGACCTGAGCGGCAAAAAGGTCGCTGTCGGCGTCAGTCGTGCGGCGCTGCGCAGTCGCTCAAAATGGGTAAACACGCAGAAAGTTGTCGATCAGGTCAGTCCGGGCGCAGCGACCTTACCGCCACCCGACTATATCCGCCAATGGCAGGACATCGACGAATCAATTTTCAAACAAGCAGGCACTAGTACCGCGCTGGAAACAACCGACTTCATTGAGGCAACACCGTGAACCAGACCACCGTGCTTTATAATTTCTACGATCAGCTTACGCAAAAACCCTGGTTAACCGTCTCGCTGGGTTTGCTGTTTATCATCCTCGCCGGCAGCGGGCTGACGCGTCTGGTTAAAGATACCTCCATCGATGCGTTTGTTCCCGCGGGGCACGAATCGCTGCTGGCCAACGAGATGACCAAAACACTGTTTGGTTTAACTGAACCTATTGCCGTGGCGGTCTTCACTCAGAACGGTGACAACGTATTCAGTGCTGAAACCCTCGCGGTTGTCGACCAGATCACCGCAGCCCTGGGTGAGATCGACAACATCGATCCCGAACGAATCGCCAGCATATCGTCGGAGTCATCCATAGCCGGAGCTGCTGGCAGCATTCTCGTTGATCCGTATTTTGATCCAGATATTGATGATGCCTACAGCATCAGCGAAACAGCCCGCCGATGGCGCAATATGCCACCCCACATCGATACCTTAGTCTCAGCAGACGAGCAGGCCGCCGTCATCATGGCGGAGGTTATAGACCCTCGCCAGGCATCAACCACCTATCTCGAGGTGCAGCAGTTCATCGCAACCCTGGATCACCCGGAACTCGATTTTTATATCGCCGGGCCCGCGGCCGTGAGCGGCTATCTGTCTGATTACATCGACGCGGATGCCCGTGTTTTGCAGCCTGTTGTCTTCCTGATTGTGATTATCTTTCTGTATTTTGCATTCATGCGTGCGTCAGCGCTGTTGGGGCCCATCATCGTGCTGCTGGGTGCTGCCGGTGGAAGCCTTGGCATCATGGCATGGCAGGGTATCCCCTACTTTGCTATCACCAATGCACTGCCCGTTATTCTGGTTGCCATTTCTGTTGCTGACGCTATCCATATTCTGTCAGCGTACTTTGAGCGTAGAGCCCGTTTACCGGATACAAACCCGCGCCTGATCGTCATAGATGCCATGTTAGCCATGGCACGCCCCATAACACTGACAACGTTGACCACAATTGCTGGTTTTACCGGTATCGCGGTCATTTCAATCATGCCACCCATCGCCTATTTTGCCTGGTACGCCATGCTGGGCGTAGCGCTGGCCTGGGTATTTTCAATTTTTGTCCTTCCCGCCGTATTAACGTTGCTGCAGCCTAAACCCAGCCCGCTGTTTTCAGATTTTGGCATGAAAGGTCCGGATTTTATCGGTGTATGGCTGGGTAACGTCAGCCTGTTAGGTGCACGCTATCCCGCACTAATTCTTGGCGCATTTACCTTGCTCATCGTGATCGCTGTGACTGGCGCTCTGGAGCTTCGCGTTGACCGATCTCAAGTGAACAACTTTGCTCCGGACGAACCCATTC
>CBDUMB010000569.1:0-2377 GCA_965368205.1 uncultured Pseudomonadaceae bacterium
TTTGCTACCGCAGATGGTTGGGTTGGGATTATTGGCGTGCCACCGGAAGCCCGGGATGCCTTCTTTATCGCGATGGATAAACCCGAGCTTGCCCTGGATCCTCGCTTTCAGGGTTTATTAGCAAGCCGGGAAGATATGCAGTTTCTCTTTGCTGAGCTGACGCCCGCGTTTCAGCAGAAGACCACTGCACAGTGGTGTGAGGTGCTGCGTGAAATGGGGGTGCGCTATGCCCCGGTCAGGAATTATGCCGAGGCGGCGGACGATCCTGGTATGTGGAAAAATGGTTATCTGCAGAAGGTATCTGCAAGTGACGGTGAGAATATTGCCGTTGTGGGTACGCCGATCGGCATGAGTGCAACGCCTTTACAGCCCCAGGCGGAAGCGCCGGAATTGGGTGCCGATACACAACACGTGTTGAGCGGGTTGGGTTACAGCGATGCGCAGATTGATGCCTTTCGCGAGCGCGCGATCATATGAGGCTCGAAGCCGGCAGTTTTCAGCCATCTTGGTTCAATTTATAGTGGTTCAATCTATAGTGGAGCCATCGACACCTTTTTATTTTCTCTGGGAGTGGGTTTATGAATAAAGTAGCAGGTCTGCATCATCTGGCCATCTGCACAGCCAACATGAAAGAACAGATTGAATTTTTCACCGACAAATTAGGTATGGAACTGCAGGCGCTGTACTGGATGCACGGCGTTGAAAATACCTGGCATGGCTTTCTGAGGTTGAATGACGAAAGCTCTATCGCTTTTGTCTGTAATCCGGACATAGCAGGTATTGAAGTACACCTCGGTGCTACCCATGCCGGCAATCCAGGCGCCAATTCCGCTCGTGGGACCATGCAGCACCTGGCGTTCAAAGTGGAGAACCATGAAGAACTCATGGCGATGCGTGACCGCCTCCGCAGCAAAGGTGTGCCGGTTATGGGTCCGGTCAATCACGGTATGTGTGTCTCCATGTATTTTGCCGGGCCAGAAAATCTGTCGCTGGAGTTGTCGTATTCTGAAGAGCCGATCAATGCAGATCTGTGGATTGATCCGGAAGTGGTGGAGCTGGCTGGTATATCCGCAGATGAACTGGCACGTTACAAACAACCGGCACCATTTACCGATCAGGCAGGTGGTGTTGGGCAGCCGTCGCTGTCCGGCGCTGGACCGCATATGACGAACTATCCGCCGGGTGTGTATGAAGGTGTTATGTCGGTACCGGATGAAGTCATGTGGGACTCGCTGGAAAGTGAGCCGCCGGTAAAACAAGCGGGCTGAACACGCTGGTCCAACAAAAGTATTCTGTGAGATAAGGGGAAGAGAGTTATGTCGTTACGGGAAGTAGATCCAGATGCGCTGAAGCGCTATTCATTTGCAGTGTGGTCATACAAACAGGGGGAAATGGTCTCGCTGATGATTCAGATCGGTGATCGCCTTGGTTTGTATCGCGCTCTGGAGGGTGCTGGTGCAGTGTCAGCGGCCCAACTGGCGCAAAGCACTGGTCTGCAGGAACGCTGGTTGCTTGAATGGTTGCGTGGTCAGGCCGCCGCCCGGTTGCTTGAGTATCATGACGGTGATCTGTTTGAGCTTTCACCGGAAGGTGCGGCAGTGCTGGCTAACGAGGCGGACAGTCTGTCGTTTGCTGCTGGTGCCTTCTCCGGTGCTGCACCGCCAGAAACCGTCGACAAACTGATTGAGGCGTTCAAAACCGGCATCGGCCTGTCCTATGAAGAACTCGGTCCCAATGCCGCTCATCGTACTGAACGCATGTTAGGACCCTGGACGCGACAGGAGCTGGTGCCCAAAATAATTCCTGCCCTCGACGGCGTTGCCGACAAACTTGCCGCGGGTGGTGTTGCTGCTGACGTCGGCTGTGGTGGTGGTGTTGCATTGATGGCGATGGCGCAGGCTTTTCCCAAAACGCAATTCCACGGTTACGATCCCAGCAACCATGCAATACAACGATGTCGTGACAAGGTCGCGGAACTTGGTTTGAAAAACGTGGAGTTGTTTGTTGCCGGCGGTGAGAAGCTACCCGCTACGCCAACTTATGACTTTCTGATTACCTTCGATTGTCTGCACGATATGACAGCGCCCGGTTCCGTCATACATGCCATCCGTCAGGCCATGAAGCCGGATGGTACCTGGCTGATTAAAGACATTCGCAGTGATCCGGATTTCAAGGTCAATATGCGCAATCCGCTGCTGGCCATGTTTTACGGTTTTTCTGTGTCAGCTTGTATGTCATCCGCTTTATCTGAACCAGGTGGCGCTGGTTTGGGAACCTTGGGCTTTAACCCTGAAGTTGCGCGAAATATGGTGACTGAAGCGGGTTTCTCGAAATTCCAACTGCACGACTTTGAAGACCCGAGCAATCTGTATTACGA
>CBDUMB010000570.1:0-2367 GCA_965368205.1 uncultured Pseudomonadaceae bacterium
CTTCAACATTGTGTGATGCCAACAACTGCAGGGCTTCGGCCCCGGAGTTGGCCAGCAGAACATCGTAATCTCTGCGGAACATTGCGCGCATGGATTTCAGCACACGTTGCTCGTCATCTATGAACATGATGACCGGAGGTGTTCCGGTGGCCGCTTGCGCGGAAACGCTATTCATCAGGCTGCCTCCTCAGCGTCTGCTGGTTTCAGCTGAGGCCCTTTAACCGGAAAACTCAGCACTATGCGAGTCCCAACATTTTCTTTGGAATCTACAAGTATCTGGCCTTCGTGCTGCTCTACAATCTGCCGCACAATCGACAATCCGAGACCGGTACCTTCGCCAACCGGCTTGGTGGTAAAAAACGGATCCATGATTTTGGTCAGGTGTTCCTGGGGAATACCACAGCCGGTATCTTCAAAGACAATTTCAACACTGTCACCCTTGGAAGTCTGGTTGTAAGAGGTACTGATCTTCAGCACACCGCGCCCATCCATAGCCTGCACCGCATTGGTGATGATATTGATGAACACCTGATTCAGGCGCGACGGTGAACAATAAATTTCCGGAACGTCGCTGAAATTCTTCTGCACCTCAACACCCTGCTTAAGAAGGTTGCGGGTAATTGTCAGCGTCTTTTCTATGCCTTCGCGGACATCAAACGTGTCATCTGCAACGCGATCGAGGCGGGAGAAATCTTTCAGGCTCTGCACCAGGTCGCTGATCTGGTTCAGCCCATCAATGCTGTCCTGGGCAAGAGATTCGACCTCCTGCATGTTTTCGTCTATTTCATCCAGATCAAATTCATTACGCCGTGACAACAGCGCCTTGATTGCCTGCTTACCTTCTTCTGAAGACTGCGCTGCAAGAATTGGCTTGGTTGCCTCAACATATTTAGCCAGATCGTCCACCGCTTCGGCGGTGACTGACGTGTTGTTCAGCACGTACAGCAGAGGTGTATTAATTTCGTGCATCACTCCAGCCACCAGCTGACCAAGACTCGACATTTTCTCAGCCTGGACCAGCTGCACCTGACTTTCCTGGAGATTCTCATTGGCACGGGCCAGATCGGCCGTACGCTCGACTACCCTCACTTCGAGATCGTCATGTGATCGATTCAGCGCTCTGTGACTGGCTGCCAGGCGTAAGCCAAAAAAACCCAGAACTGCAAGCATCAACACGGTGTAAACATTGAGCAACACACGGGCATCGTTGACTGCATTGAGCACATAAAGCTGATCGTTGGTGGTTGTATCGCTGAGTTGTTCCAGATGAGACAGCACGAGATCCTGCTGCATGGCGTCAACGGCCTGATTCATCGCTCTGCGAAGAGAAATCATTGTATAGGTGGTATTGATCAGCGAACGAAGATTGCCCCGCTGATCGGTCGCCAAACCTGCTTCTACGTCTTCCAGCTGATCAACCAATGTGAGCACGCCATTCAGGTCTTCAACTCGGCCATTGGCCAGGAGGGTTTTCACCTGTTCGGTATTCACATAGACGGTATCCGCCCGATTCTGATCACCTTTTTCTCGAAGCTCGCCAACGGCCGTATTGGCCAGCGTCGCGTAAGCGGCTTCAGCGGCTAACAGTTCCTGTTGGTTTGCGCCATAAGCTACAAATTCGTCCCGCAGCTTCTGTACGGATTGCAGCAGCAGATCACTTTGATCAAGCACCAGAGTTGCAGCGCTCAATTGACCGGCTCCGGCGTCAATGAGATTCAGCCAGTCAATAACAAACCAGCGCGCCTGAGCAAGCACGCCAACCGGCTGATAAGTTTGGTTAAGGGTACGAGCAAGCGAGTCACTGCCCTGCTGCAACGCGTTATCAAGCCGTTGCACATCTGACCCCAGAGCCTGATGTTGGGCAATACCCACTTCAATGCCACGGGCAATGGAATTTGCGGCCTCTTCCAGATAAGCCGTATCGACAGCGATCCGTGAGAGTTGTTCAGGTGTTCTGGCAGTGGCGATCAACAACAGGATCGCAAGAATGCTGATCGCCAGCACTATGCTGGCAACGGTGAACACCACACCTAATAATTTGCGATTCCCCATCCTTTAGACCCACGTAGGACATACCTTTGTCGATCAATAGGGTAACGGTACAGACTCAGCGACTCTGTGAGCTGGTTCACAGCAAAATTGTGGCTCTCTCACGGCTCGAGCCGGTTTATTGATTCAGCGACCAGTTTTCGCCAAATGGGCGTATCACGGAAGAAAATGACCAGGCAGAGCGCGGTTGCAGGGTCATGCGATAACACTCCGCGGCTATATCCATAGGTTTACAGAAAAACTCATCCGGCTTACCTTTATATAGCTTGCGCGTCCACGGCAGATCAATCACTGCATCAATGGCGACATAACTGACAT
>CBDUMB010000571.1:0-2362 GCA_965368205.1 uncultured Pseudomonadaceae bacterium
TTGGTATCCACCATGATGACATGTTGAAAAGGCTGCAGCGCGGCTTCTGCCTGCTCGGCAAAATAAGGCAGCCTGGGAATCTCGACCCGACCGGCACCACGCTCAATACGGCTGATAAATGTATCCCCCATGAGGGATGCGCCTGTTGCGGCAGCAATTTTGCCCAGCAACACCAGACCTTGCTCGCTTACCGCGTCACCGTTACACAACAGCACAGCAGGCTCACCAAGACGCAACACCTGCGCGACCGCTTCAATCTGGCTGGCCGCCACTACAGATTTCAGCGGTCGGGGGAGCGGGGCAGCAGGCCCCGAAGATTCATTCCAGGCGCTGTCCGCCGGCAGGATCAACGTCGCAATCTGGCCTGCGCCGGCATAAGCAGCCTGTACTGCTCGCGCCCCATCACGAGCCACATCTTCGGCACGCTCGCTGACCGCAATCCAACCCGACACCGGGCGGGCAAAACCCTCTATATCGGAGGTTAACGGAGCATCCAACGCTCTGTGATAGGTGGCGTGTTCGCCAACTATATTAACAATAGGGGTATGCGCGCGACGGGCATTATGTAAATTAGCCAGCCCATTCGCCAGGCCCGGGCCCAGATGCAGAAGCGTGCAGGCGGGCTTACCTGCCATACGCCCATAGCCATCGGCTGCGCCTGTGACAACGCCTTCAAACAACCCAAGGATTGCCCGCATACCCGGCTGTTGATCCAGAGCAGCCACAAAATGCATTTCTGACGTGCCGGGATTAGTGAAACAAACGTCCACATCGCAATCGACAAGTGTCTGCAGCAGAGCCTGGGCGCCGTTTTGTACCATGACAGGGGAACCGTAATTGGGTAATCCAGCAGTTTAGGGGGGCAAATCCAGAGGGTCTAGCACGGAACTGTAAACAGTGTGTTGTCTTGCGCAGACGCGGGAACTTACTTAGGCTGCAGCCCTATATACGTCTTTGACAACTTACCTGGATCTTATGGAATACGATTACAACCTGTATGTACTGGGCGCAGGCTCAGGTGGCGTGCGCGCCAGCCGAATATCTTCAAGTTACGGCGCTAAAGTGGCGGTGGCAGAGTCTACTTATCTGGGCGGCACCTGTGTCAACGTCGGTTGCGTGCCGAAGAAATTGTTTGTTTATGGTTCACATTTTCACGAAGACTTTAACGACGCTAACGGCTATGGATGGGATGTCAGCGTCAACGGTTTCGACTGGCCCACTTTGCGCGACAATAAAACCGCAGAGATTGAAAGGCTGAACGGGATCTATCGTAATCTTCTCCAAAATGCCGGCGTGGATCTGCATGAAGGTCATGCAAAACTCATCGATGCACACACAGTAGAGGTCAATGGGCAACGCTTCACCGCCGAAAACATTCTTGTCGCGACCGGCGGATGGCCCACAGTGCCGGAATTTCCCGGTGCGGAACATGTCATCACGTCTAACGAAGCATTTTATCTCGACACCTTTCCCGAACGGGTTGTGGTCGTTGGCGGTGGTTATATCGCGGTCGAATTTGCCGGTATTTTTGCCGGTTTAGGCGCCGAGACCATCCAGCTCTATCGCGGCCCTTTGTTTTTACGTGGTTTCGATGATTCCGTGCGTGAATTTGTGAAAGACGAGTTACCCAAAAAAGGTATCGATCTACGCTTTAACACCGACGTTGAACGCATCGAACGCGACGGTGACACGCGCATTGTGCACCTGAAAGATGGCTCCACGATTTCAGCAGATCTTGTGTTGTATGCCACAGGACGTCACCCCAACACCGAAAACCTGGGCTTGGATGCAGCTGGGGTAACACTTGGCGCACGCGGCGAAATTCAGGTGAATGAGGATTATCAGACCAATGTCCCGAACATCTATGCCATCGGTGACGTCACTGACAGAATCCAGTTAACCCCGGTAGCCATAGAAGAGGGCATGTGCATAGCCAACAATCTGTTTACCGATCGGCCAAAAATACACCTCAACTACGACACCATTCCTACCGCAGTTTTCTGCCAACCCAATATCGGTACCGTGGGTCCAACGGAAGCTGAAGCTGTTGCCTTACATGGCGGTGATCTGGACATCTATGAATCCACTTTTAAACCCATGAAACACACCCTCAGCGGACGCGACGAGCGCACTTACATGAAAATGATTGTGCGTCGTTCTGATGATGTTGTGCTGGCGGTACATATGGTGGGCCCTGATGCCGGAGAGATCATCCAGGGTATCGCGGTCGCGATCGTGGCAGGCGCGACCAAGAAGCTTTTTGACACAACGGTTGGCATTCATCCTACTGCTGCAGAAGAATTAGTCACATTGCGCGAAAAATCCCGAGAGGCATAATCCCTATGAAACATCTATTTTTAAT
>CBDUMB010000572.1:0-2362 GCA_965368205.1 uncultured Pseudomonadaceae bacterium
ACCGCTTTGGCCAATCCAACTTGGCTAATCAGCGGCGCTGTGAACTCGGCTTCAATCTGAGTTGATCCCTTTTCCGTTGGTAGATCATCACCATTTGGATCTGGATCTGTTCCCGATACGGAGTCGTCGGGCAGCCCGCCCTGACTGACAACCACAGCACTGTTAGCTAGATCTTCTGTCCCTTCACCCACCTCGAATTCGACTGAAAAGTACACGGTGCCGGTTGCACCCGCTGCCAGGGAATTGCCCCCTAGCAGAAGGCGCTGTTGCGTCATCCCGTCAAAGGTTTCATCAACCGTGAAACCAGCGCTGCGCAGAGATCCAGTGACAACATGGAATCGCAGTGCACTGTTAAACGCAGTCGCCAGATTATCCTGCAGGTTAATTTCATGCGCTGGTCCTGCGCCAAAATTCTCAACGTTCAGCTCAAAGTCGACAATGAAAGTGTTGTTTTCAACCTGACTGATTCCGCTGACTGCCTTCGCCAGACCCAGAAGAGGTGGAGGTACGTTATAAGTGATTGACGTAGGTACTTGCTCATCCGGTCGGCCATCGCCGTCAGGATCTGGCGTAGACCCATCGGTTGAAAGATCAAAGGCTGCGTTATTAGAGACCAGTTTGGCGATGTTGGTAAAAACACCCTCCGTATCGGGCGCCTCATACTCAACAGAAAATACGACAGAGCCCTGCGCACCCGATGAGAGTGTGTTACCTGCCGTCAGTAACGCCGTGTCACTGCGGCCATTGAAGTTCGGGTTGGTGTTGAAAACATCGCTGCTGACGGAGCCCGGCACAACGTGAAAGGCAGTGGAGGCTGCAAAGGTGTCAGCCAGGTCATCAAATATATTGATGTCTTTCGCTTTCTGCCCGCCGGAATTGGACGCCAATAAGACAATTGTGACGCGGAAGCGATGGTCTCCCAGCCATATTGAATCGCCTGCGCTCTTTGCCAATCCAAGAACTGGTTTCTCAACGAAGGGTATATCTGAGCCGATCGAGCCCGGATCGTCGCCTGGTGCAACAACCTGGATCACCGATTTTTGCAGTTGAACACCAGCATCAATGCCGAAGACATCTGTATCGTTAGCAAGCAAATTGTTTGACAACAATAGCGATATCAACGCTACGAACCTGAAACGCCCAACACAGCAGACGCCGCGACAGCGTGCTGCGTACCCTCCCATGGCTTGCCTTCCTATTATATTTATCGTGTCGGCAATATTTTGGCCACTCTTCTCACCCCCAGGTTTCGATGAATCGCCGTAGGGCCAGTGTAGAACACAAGTGAGAATATAAACAACCCAACTAACACTATGTTTTTTATCAGGTTTTTAGTTTCACAAATCGCTTGAAACTGGTGTTGTGTCTCAGAATTTGCTGTGAACTGGCCCTAATCTTGGCGCATGTTGCAAGGATGCAAAATGAAGATTCTGAAACCCGCATTTGCGTGCCTCATTATGGTTTTGAGTACAGCATGCACCAGCACAACCTCTGAAGCCTGTTTTACAGCGGATTGGTACGAGCGCGGTGCCAGCGCGGCCAGGCGCGGGCTACCTGCTTCTGAGGTGCTCAGAGAACAGGGACAATGTGCTCATTATGGTGTGGTACCTGACCATCGCAGATACGTAGCCGGCTGGCGCGCCGCCACAGCCCGGTAAATCCTTGCTGCGCCGCATGGGCAGCGCTACATTGCAGTTCAAATTTATAACTGCACTCGTCTTACCCGGTTTCCATGAGCAGTCTTATCCAAATCGCAGATCTGAAATATGTCGTCGGCGGCAACATGCTGTTCAAAGACCTCACCATTCACCTGCATAGCGGCAATAAAGTTGGCCTTGTTGGCCACAATGGTTGTGGTAAATCCAGCCTGCTCGACATCATTGCTGGGCAGCGAGAGCCAGACCAGGGTAGCGTACAGTTTAAACGCGGACTGGAACTGGCCAGAGTTGAGCAGTTTCTCCCCGACCAACTGGCAGAGAAAACCTTGACCGAAGCTGTCAATACCGAAACCTGGCACGCAGAAGCACTGCTCACAAACCTTGGCTTCAACGAAGAAGATTTTTCCCTTCAGGTAGGCCAGCTCAGTGGCGGTCAGCAGAATCGTCTGATGTTCGCACGCGCGGTTGCCAGCGAACCCGATGTGCTGCTTTTAGATGAACCCACCAACCACCTTGATTTAAGAACCATGGTGTTGTTTGAGGATTATCTGCAACAGCTGTCCTGCGCCTTCATTGTGGTATCTCATGACAGACAGTTTCTTGATGCGGTTTGCGATACAACCTGGGTGCTTCGAGACCAGCGCATCTACAGCTACAACCTGTCTTTTTCAGCCGCGCGAAAAGCTTTGTCTGAACATGATGAC
>CBDUMB010000573.1:0-2355 GCA_965368205.1 uncultured Pseudomonadaceae bacterium
TAGAGTGAATAGTGGATCGACCACTGATACGTTATTCCACGCAACCCGCATATCGCTAAACGGCCACAATAACTGTGTGCCGTAAGTGGTACAGGAATCTAACAAAGCATGTGTGGCGTAACCCAGAAAAGCTGCAAGGTAGGCTTGCCTGAATGTGAGGGGGTGACGCCAGAGCTTGAAGAGAACGCCTGCGACAATCAGTGCGCCAACGGGGATAAAGATCAGGGCATGAGTGAAATGACGGTGATATTCGAGAAACAGCAGCGGATCAGTGCTGGAATTGATGAATATATCCAGGTCTGGCGCCATACCCGCCAGCGCACCAAACACGGCAAAGGCCCGCAGATATTCCGGTTTTGATGCGCTTTGCGCAAGCGCGGCGCCAATGGCGCCTTGGCTGACAGGATCCAATAGAGGTGGTTAGCTGATGAACAGCCCACCGTTCGGGTACAACGTGCTGCCGGTGGTGTAACTGGATTCATCACAGGCCAGGTACAGGGCGCAATTGGCCATTTCGAGTGGTGTACCGAGGCGTCCCATCGGGGTCATGCCGATCATCATTTGAGCACCTTCTGGATCTGCCTGCATACCCTGGGTCATCGGCGTTTCAATAAAGCCTGGGCCAATCGCATTGACGCGTATGTTGTGTTCCAGCATCTCCATGGCAAACGCGTTGGTCAACATGGCGACGCCGGCTTTGGATACACAGTAGTCAACAGCGCCAGGTAAAGCCACGCGTGCGGCGCTGGATGCAATATTCACAATGCTGCCCGGATTACCGTTGGCGATCATATGTCGAGCGGCGTATTTGTTGGTCAGCATAACGCCCGTCAGATTAATCTGTAGAACGCGGTTCCAGTGCTCCAGCGGCTGATCGATCATCATATGGTCGAGCGATTCATTGTCGCCGCCGCTGATGTAATTGGCGCCAGAAACACCGGCGGCTGCCACAACCACATCGATGTGACCAAACTCGTCGATGGCCTGCTGCATCAGATCTTCAATTTGCTCTGCAAAACAGACATCCGCCTCCACCCAGGTGACGCGCCCGTTGGTGGTATTACGAATCTCCTGGGCAGCTTCTTCTAAACGGGTGGCACCGATGTCGCTGATGACAATTTCCGCACCTTCCTCGGCAAAACGCAAAGCACAGGCTTTGCCGATGCCGCTTGCGCCGCCGGTTATAACAGCCACTTTATTTTCTAATCGGCCTACAGCCATGGTCCACCTCCTGAAATCGGAGCAGTAGGTTAAGCGCTTTGCTACAGGGAGTCGAGACTTGGCTTGTGCGGCTGCTCGGGTTGCTTGCCGGAGGTTGATGGCGGCGTATACTCGTTGACAGCGAACGTTTAGGGGAGTGAAAGCGATGTCAGAGAAAACTTTTCAGGTAGAACCGCTGGCAGCCAGTTTTGGAGCGAAGATTACGGGGGTCTCACTGGCAGATCTGGACCAAGCTGATTTTGATGCGCTTTACCGGGTCTGGCTCGACTATGCCTTGCTCATATTCCCTGATCAGCATTTAAGTAATGAAGCACAGACAGCCTTTGCAAAACGCTTTGGTAACCTGGAATTTGATCTGGTGCCAATCAGTAACGTGCGCAAGGACGGTAGCGTGCGGCATGACGATAAAGATGACGTGGTGAAAATTTTGAAAGGCAACATGGGTTGGCACCACGACAGCACCTATATGCCGGTGCAGGCAAAAGGCGCCGTGTTCACCGCGCATACCGTACCCAGCCAGGGCGGCGAAACCGGCTGGGCGGATATGACGGCCGCTTATGAGGCGCTGACTGAGGATATGAAAACGCGCATCGCCGGGCTTTCTGCGCGCCATTCACTTTACTACAGCCAGCAGAAAATGGGTTTCAAACCCAAAGAAGATGGCAGCTATAGCGGTTATGGGTTTCATGACGATTCGCCGCCGTTGCGACCGCTTGTTAAGGTTCACCCGGAAACCGGTCGCCGGAGCCTGCTCATCGGGCGTCATGCCTACGGTATACCGGGGTTATCCGAGCAGGATTCTGAAGCTTTGCTGGATGAGCTGAACACGTTTGCCTGCCAGCCACCTCGGGTGTACCACCACCACTGGCAGGTCGGTGATGCTGTGCTGTGGGATAATCGTTGCCTGATGCATCAGGCCACTCCCTGGCCGATGCATGAACCGCGGGTGATGTACCACGCGCGTATCGCTGGAGATGAACACACAGAGTTTGCGGCCTCTGCCTGAACGTGGCGTTGCTTGACGTTCAGCGATGCACTGCAACCTTTTACGCGCCTCACGCATCTAAACAGCTGTGAGCCTGGGCCAAACTAAATGGCCGGGACTTGCGACCTGAGAAACGATAACAATGATAA
>CBDUMB010000574.1:0-2336 GCA_965368205.1 uncultured Pseudomonadaceae bacterium
ATTCGATGGTCGCTGGTCTACAGGGCGTGGTGCCAAAAATGAACTTTGACCCATCCATCGCCAGTGGCGACGATGGGGCAAATTCTGAAAGGGCGGGTGGATGAGCAGCCAACGTGAGGACATGATCCAATGAAATATACAAACAGTTGTGCTGGCAGTATCGCTGGTAACGTATGGTCACTCCTGGATTTTCGTTTTCTTCTGTTGATGTCGATCCTATTGTTCCTGTCGGGATGCGCAACGACTTATCCAGTGAATCCTCCTTTGGCGCAGATCAATCACGAAGACGGCTATATTTTTCAGAATGTGGTCGAACAGTCGGACAAGGGCAGCGAAGTCCTCGTGATGTTGGCTTTTTCGGGTGGCGGTACCCGGGCAGCCGCTTTTTCCTATGGTGTGTTGGCAGAACTGTCAAATACGCGTCTTGGCGACGCAGAGCGCAGCTATCGTCTGTCGGATGAGATAGACTTGATTACGGCGGTCTCCGGCGGCAGTTTCACAGCGGCCTATTTTGGACTGTATGGCGATCGTATTTTCGAGGATTACGAGCAGGTTTTCCTGCGTCGTGACGTGCAGGGAGAGCTTACCGGACAGGTTCTCAATCCACTCAACTGGTTCCGGCTGCTGTCACCCTTTTACACCCGCGCGGACATGGCCACTGAACTCTATGATGAAACCATATTCAATCATGCCACTTTCAGCGATCTAACGCAGGCACATGGACCGTATATCGTTATCAATGCTACGGAAATGACTCTGGGTACGCGGTTCCAATTTACCCAGAACTACGCGAATATTATATGCACCGATCTGTCAAAGCTGCCGGTTGCGCGAGCTGTGACGGCGTCTTCGGCGGTACCTATCCTCTTCAGTCCAATCACCATAATCAACCGCTCGGGAGAGTGTGGGTGGCACCAACCCGCCTGGGCACGTGAAGCCTTGCGAAGCCCGGAGCGTACCAGCCGACTGTACAATCTTGCCTCGAACATGATGGCGCTGGAAGATCGCGAAGAGCGTCCCTATCTGCACCTATTCGATGGTGGGTTGGCTGACAACTTGGGGCTAAGGGCAATGCTGGATGGCGTACTGCGTTACGATGGCATAGTTAAAACACTTGATGCGCTGGGCATGAACAAAACCCGCAAGGTGGTTGTGATCCTGGTCAACGCGGAAACTGCGCTGGATGTTGAATCCAGCCGTAAGATGCAGACGCCGACTTTTGCCGCCTCACTCAGTGCCGCCACCTCGGTGCCGCTGCAACGTTACAGTTTTGAAACCGTCGCCTTGCTCAAGGATCGCCTTAAGGACTGGGAGCGCCAGTCGTATGAGTATGAGTGTGGCCCTGATGCCCAGCAAACAGAGCGGAGAATAAACACTTCAAACGGAGCCGAGTGCAAAGGTGTCGACTTCCATTTTATCGAAGTCAACTTCAGTGAACACCCGGACCCTGATGAACGTGATTATCTTAAGCGATTGCCGACATCTTTCGTCCTGACGGATGACGCTGTGGACCGACTGATCGCAGCGGGCGGCTTGGTTTTACGGAACAACAGCGAATACCAACGCCTGATCACTCGAAGAAAGTGACCTTAAACAAACTTCTGATTAGTTCGTCATCCGGCGGCAAACGCGGGATGGATCCGGAGCCCATCCTGGAGCAAACAAAAACTTACTGGATCCCGGCCTCCGCAAGAATGACGCAGTAGCAACAAATCAGGATTTTGTTAGATGATCGCGAAAAAAATTTACGGTTCGCTCCCAGGCCAACTGTGCTGCTGTTTCGCTGTATCTGGGCGTTGAATTGTTATGAAAACCATGGCGAGTGCCAGGATAGAGATCACGCGTATAAGACTTCTGGTGTGATTTCAGCGCGGTTTCGTAGTCTGGCCACATTGCATTGATCCTGGGATCATCCTCCGCTGACTGGATCAACAACGGCGCCTGAATTTTTACCACATCATCACTATTGGGCGCAGCCCCGTAGAATGGAACAGCCGCAGACAGGTCGGCACCCATTTGTACGGCCAGAAAGTTCGTTGTACCACCACCCCAACAGAAACCCACCGCACCAAGTTTTCCATTGGACAGCTTATGCGACTGCAAATACTTCGCGCTGTTTAACATATCGGTCTTTAGCTTTATCTGGTCCAAGTTACGCTGCAGCGTGCGCCCATCATCATCATTTCCAGGATAACCACCAACTGGAAACAGTCCGTCTGGAGCCAAAGCCAGAAACCCTTCTGCGGCAAATCGGCGTGCGACATCCTCTATATAAGGGTTCAACCCCCGGTTTTCGTGAATGACGATAACTGAAGGAAAAGGACCTTTAGCCGTTG
>CBDUMB010000575.1:0-2333 GCA_965368205.1 uncultured Pseudomonadaceae bacterium
ACCAACAGGTCGTCGATGTGGCGCTAGATTCACATTGTTAGGGGTGTCGAGCCATACGTCGTTCCCCAGCGAGACTAGGCCTTTGCAGTCAGAAAAACCGGCGATGCTGCGCAGCACGGTTGTTTTGCCGCAGCCGCTGGGACCAAACAACGCGCTGATGCCCGCAGCCGGAATCTGAGTGTTGACGTTCAGTTTGAAAGTGCCCAGGGTGGCTGAAATATCAAGATTCAGCATCAGACGATACGCACCGCAAACTTTCGGTTCGTGGTGTATACAAACAGCAGGACAATAAAAGAAAATGCCAGTAACAAGCCGGCCAGGGCATGCGCCTGGCTGTAGTTCAGCGTTTCCACGTGTTCGTAGATGGCGATGGATACCACCCGGGTGCGTTCCGGAATGTTCCCCCCGACCATCAGGACGACGCCAAACTCACCAAGGGTGTGGGCAAATGTCAGCACCACTGCGGTAATAAACCCGCGCTGTGATTGAGGCACAATGACGTTGAAAAAAGTATCCCAGTAGCTGGCACCAAGACTGGCGGCAGCTTCACGTGTTTCTCTGCCAAGCGTCTCGAAAGCATTCTGCAGTGGTTGAACCATAAACGGTAGTGAATACACAATGGAGGCAATCACCAGGCCGCTGAAATTAAACGTCAGCGTGTCGCCGGTGGTGGCCAGCCAGAAAGCGCCAATCGGTGAATCCGGACTCAAAGCAATCAGCAGATAAAATCCCAGCACGGTTGGTGGCAGCACCAGCGGCAGGGCAGTGGTGGCTTCGACCCATACCTTTGCTGATGAACGGGTTGTCGCTAACCACCAGGCCAGGGGTGTGCCAACCACCAGCAGAATGACGGTGGTGACAGCTGCAAGCTGCAAGGTCAGAACTATGGCGGACCACTCGATCATGTTGAGTTGCCCTGGTAACCGGCGGCTTCGATCAAAGCGCCGGCCTGTCTGCTGGACAGAAATTGTATAAAGGCCTGCGCAGCAGGATTGTTCTGGCCGTGTTGTAACAGCACCAGATCCTGTCGGATAGGGTCATGATATTCAGCGGGGACCAGCCAGGCCTGCGTCCGTGCCGCAGGTTGGATCATGGATAAAGCGACAAAGCCCAGATCAGCATTGCCTGTGGCAACCATCGCATAGGCTTGGCCTACGTTTTCTCCCATCACAATCTTGTCTGCCAGTACGTGATTTAAAGCGAGTGTTTCCAGCGTTTGTGAGGCGGCCAGACCATAGGGTGCAAGCTTTGGATTAGCCATGGCCAGACGTCGGAACTGGTTCCGCTTGAGGTCTTCCAGTGTGGTGGGCTGGTTGCCGAGTAAGACCAGACGTCCCACAGCGTAGGTTGTCTGGGAGCCGGGTACCGCAAATCCTTCATCAATCAGAAAGCCCGCACGCTGCGCGTCCGCCGACAAAAAAAGGTCAAAAGGTGCGCCCTGTTTTATCTGGTTAAACAGTTTGCCAGTGGAGCCACTGACAACAATCAACTGGTGGTGGTGCTGTGCGGTGAACGCAGCAATCAGCTGGTCTGCCGTAGATTTGAAGTTTGTAGCGACGGCAACATAGGCTGTGGTGCTGAGGTTTTCATCTGCTTCTTTGGTGTCTGGACGCAGCCAGATCAGTACGCTCGCGATGGTGATGCCGGCCAGCATGAGAGCGGCCGGCATGACCCAGGTACGCACGCGTTTAACTTCCGACAGCAGCCTCACCAGCCGTTGGCTTGATAAATTTCAGCGTCATGCGATTGGATTCACCGATCGCTTGCATCGCTGCTTTCAATTCCTCGTTATCACCACTGGTGCCCAGTGAGGGTGGCAGCCGCCAGACAATATCGTCAGTAGTAGGCTGGTCTGCGGGATTGCTGTTGATATCGCTGGCGGAGACAAATTCGAAGCCTGCAGCTTCCATCTGCGCTATGACAAAACTCTTTTTCAGGTAGCCCGCGGCACCTGTGGCCCATGTATCAGGCATGTCATCGCGAGCTTCATGTTGTACAACACCGACAATGCCGCCGGGCTTCAGTCCCTGGTAAATATCGCTGAGCACGTTTTGCAGGTAATTTTTCTCCGGATCTTCCGGATCACTGAAACGCGCCAGATTGTGCAGGGCGCGGATCAGCAGCACCGCATCCATGGTTTGCGCAGCAGAGTCAGGCATAGCGCCAAAAACGAACGCGGAAACTGAGGCGTCATCGGCGCCGCGCCAGCCATTAGCTTCCGCACTCCAATCGGCGACCCAGGTTGCTTTGCTGGCAAGATAAGCATCGTCTGCAAAAGCGAAGTTTGGCCACAGCGACAGGGGATAGTCGATGCCAACAAGGGCGCCCTCACT
>CBDUMB010000576.1:0-2329 GCA_965368205.1 uncultured Pseudomonadaceae bacterium
CGCAACGAAGGATCTCTTGTGGTTACGGAAAGGGCTTTTGGTAAATTTCAGCGGATTATCCCGCTGCCCTGTAACGTAACCCGTGCAGGCACAAAAGCTGAGTATAAAAAAGGTGTGCTGAGTGTCACCATGCCAAAAGACCGCTCTCGCCTGCCGCTGAGCATCGAAGTCCGCGGCGGGTAAAATATGCGCATGCCGGAGACTTTGAGCAAACGGCTACCGGGTCTGACTCAGCCTTCGGTGATGTACTCAAACAGGCTGGCAAACTTGCCTTGTTTCAAGGCAAACATAGGATCGACGTGGCTGGCATATTCTGCCTCCACGTCGCGCCAGTCTTCCGCAGACAAAAGCCGTTCCGCCAGGGGAAACAAGTGTGTGTTCTCATTGCGCATATGTACGCGCTGTAAATCAATGTAGTGCTCAAAGTGCTCGAGGACCTTATCAATGGGCACAACAGAATCGTTAAGAATTTGATTTACATCCTGATCCAGGCGCAGCGTCGCGCTGATTATTTCAGCATGCTGGGCGAGGTTTGTGTGCACCAACTCACGTTCTGCCGGAGTTAAACCTTTGTCTAACACACGATCAAACAGCTGATCCTCCAATGGATGGTGCACCGTATCCGGATACTCCTGCAGATAGCTCAGCATATCGCTGACCAAAGTCCAGTCGATGTCGTCGTCGGGGAATTGCTTGAACATTTTTTCCAGAGAGTTCATGACCGTCGCAATATGGAAATGATCGTTGTTGAGCCGATCCATCAATTGCGCTTGAACGTTATCTTTTGAAGCCACTGCAACCACCAATTTTAATGCTGTTCAGCCATCTAAAAACCGTATGAGCGGCGCCCGATCTACCAATGGTTTTGGCCAGACATACTCGACACCCATGCGGGTAGCAAGGGTTACAGCTGGCAGAGAAACCCGGCTCATCAACAGTGCAAAAGGCACTTCCATACCACGCCTTCGTAATTCCTGAAAAAGATCCAGACCGTTGCCGTCTGGTAACTGCGCTTCACAGATAACGCTGCGTGCGCTCATCTGAGTATCCAGCATGCGCAGAAATGCCGCGCAGGTTGAAAACCCCAGCGCCGGATAGCCCTGCGAACTGCAGAGATACTGCAGGCTGTCACGCACCGCAGGATCACCATCGATAACACAAACCATATGGTCTGACGGACGGTTATTCAGGGAAATATTCATTGCGGCAGACTATCCTTCAGCGTCATCAAGCCAATGCGGGAATGTACCTAGATTTATGCAGACGGTGTCTGGGTCATGACTTTTGGCTCATGACTTGGCGCATATAAGCAAGGCCAGGTGCCATCGCCCAACACCAGGCCAGCTCGGTCACTTCATCAGCTTCACGATCAAACTCGCGTAGCGTTGTCAGCAGAGCCTGCATCCAGACATCGAGAAGTTCGGGGGCGACTTTCAGCTGCCGGTGCCGTTCGGCCAGGCGTTGCAGGTCTGGGGTGAGCACACCAGCGGCGTAATAAGTGACCAGATGCAGAACCGACTTCTTCAACATGAGCTGTTGCTGCTGCAGATCAGTGTCAGCAAACATTTCCGCTACCTCAGGGGTAGCCAGGAAGTGTTCATAAAATCGTGCAAAAAAAACATCCGCGTTTTTATTCATGCCAATGCCACGGCCAAACACCCGCGCGTAACTGTTTTCAAAATGTGGATTGGGTAGCGTCATGGAGGTCTCCGTAGTCATTCAGTTCACTCTACAAAGGTAATCACCGCCTATACGTGATATCCCTGATCAACCACTTTATATATACGCATAGGCCAACTCTGCCTGCCTGCCTATGCTGGCCACCTCAGCGCAGCGCGTAGCGCGTTTCGTCTAGTGCGTGTAACGTATGTCACGCGAGTTTAAGAAGAAGATTGCGCTCAAAAAAATCATTAGGGAGACTAAACCATGCCGTATAAAAAAGTACTTGTTGCCGTGGATCTTACTGACGAGGCTGAGGAAGTCCTGACCGCTGCGAAAAACGTCGCCAGTGACAACAATGCAACATTATCAGCCTGCAGCATCATTAGGCCGCTGGCCCGCACCTACGGCGGCCTGGATATGGCCAATGTTGTATCCGGCATGCCGTTCGAAGAAGAAATGCGTACGCAAGCGAATGGCAAGCTGATCAAACTTGGTGAAGAGTTTGGCATCAAATCCAGTGACGCCTATGTTCGCATGGGCTCCCCTGCCGCAGAAATTCGCGCGCTGGCGGAAGAACTTGAAGCGGATTTGATTGTCATCGGCACACATGGACGTCACGGTCTGGGTCTACTGCTCGGCTCAACAGCCAACGCAGTGCTCCACGGCG
>CBDUMB010000577.1:0-2313 GCA_965368205.1 uncultured Pseudomonadaceae bacterium
CTAAACGTTCATCCCCGGCAGGTATGGTCGCACAGGTCGATTGAGGCTGCGAATTGAAAAACGCAATTGGATCAGGAGTTACTGGCATCCGGAGGGTTGCCGCATTAATATCGATACCATCGGCGTGTAGCGCAGTCTGGTAGCGCATCTGTCTCGGGGTCAGAGGGTCGGGAGTTCGAATCTCTCCACGCCGACCAGAATTCAACATACTCATCGTTCTGGGCGGTTACCGGCACTGCAGTAGCAGTTAACGCTAAAGAAGGTCGTTAGCCAACCTGTCCAGTTCGCTGAGGATATTATCCTCTTTGTAAAAACCCAGCATCGGTATCAAGCGCTGGATACCCACGGCTGCGTAGTCTTCCATCATCGATTTGGTTGGTGGTTTGGGCGGCGTCAGTGACAGCTCAATTTCACCGAGGTTTTCCGGTCTCTGGTAGCGTGCCTGAGCAAGCTTTAGTGCTTCAACCGCTTTAGTGGTGGTGGCAACATCTAATGCAAAGCCATACCAACCATTACCATGGGTGATGGTGCGCCGCATAGCAGCGGGGCTCGCGCCACCAATAATGACAGGCGGACCATCCGTTTGAACCGGGCGTGGTTGTGCGTCTATTTTGTCGTAGTTGATGTATTTACCCTGGAAACTGGGCTTTTCCGCGCGCCACATATTGCGCAGCACATCGATGTACTCGTCTGTACGTGCACCTCGAGAGGCAAAGTCGACGCCTAAGGCATCAAATTCCTGGTGCAGATACCCGGCGCCAACACCAAACAAGAGTCTGCCGTTGCTCAACACATCCAGGCTGCTGATTTCTTTTGCCAGTACTAACGGGTTGCGCTGCGCGATGAGGGTAATGCCGGTGCCAAATTTAAGCGTTTTGGTGAGCGCTGCCAGGTAGGCCAAGGAGGTCGACGGGTGCAGCATGTTCGTTTGCGGGTCAGCGGGAGAAGGGGGCTGGCGAGGGTCCGGCAGGACAACGTGCTCCCCGGTCCAGACTGATTCAAAGCCCAGTGTTTCCGCATGTATCGCCACTTTGGCCGCCCACTGTGGTTCGGCCAGGAAATTCATGTTGATACCAAATAGACCAATCTTCATCTTTTTTCCCTACCCTAAAATGCGTTCGCGTTTGTATAACATGATGGCAACCCAGGCCAGCAGCACTGCACCCACGATGGTTGTTGTCATGGAGGTCAGTGCGTTGGCGATAGCCACGGGTTCGCCCTTGATCAGATCCGCCATTAGAATTGCCTGGCTCAAGCTTGGCACAAGCATGACGGTCAGACTGTTTTCGATGTTCAGGAGTTGCGCCAGAATCAACGGTAAAGTGGGTACCAGGACGACAATCGTTAAATAGGTCTGCGCCTCTTTGTAGCTTTTTGCAAACGAGGCCACCACCGTAAGCAGAGCCGCGGCAAAAAAGATCAGCGGAATCGAGATCACCAGAATCGATAAGATCTGGGTTAAGCCAATCTCCAGTGCCATTCCGATCCGTTCGAACGGCACAAACGGCACGGCAAAATATAAACTGATTAAAAACACCAGCAGGCTGAGGGTGCCAAACACTGAGGTGGCGGCAATTTTGCCCAGCACCAGTTCAGCACGCTCAACGGGTTGGGTTAACAAAGGCTCTAACGAGCCGTGTTCACGTTCACCTGCGGTGGTGTCAATGGCGAGGTAAAAGCCGCCCATAAAGATGGCCAGCACGAGGAAGTAGGGGAGTGATGCCAGTATGGTCAGCGCCCGCGCCGCTGGCGAAGCAACATCCAGTTCCTGGGTGGCGATCGGATTGCTGATACTGGGATCGAGACCGCGTAGCCATAAACGCAAGGTACCAATCGTTCGGCCGTACTGACCAATCAGACCGCGCAGCTGGCTCAGGTTGCGTCGGGTAGATGAGATTTCGCTGCTGTCGTGAATCAGCATCAGCGTGTTGACGTTGCCGCGGGCGTAACGCTCTGCGTAGTCGGGGTTAATTACCAATACCAGCTTGTGATCACCATTGACCACCAGATCCCTGGGTTCTTCCGCTGTCACCTCTTTGATATCAGTATTCTGTTGTCGCAGGTATGACATCAGTTCAGGCGCATAGGTTGCGCCTACCACCGCAAAAGTGACGGGTTCGTCAGATTCACCCAGTGCTCTATCAAGTACAAACACCATGATGCCGACAAAAAATATCGGACCCAGAATGGCGACAGAGAAGGATGAGAACAGCGTGCGTTTATCGCGTGCATTGTCGATAAACTCTTTTAGAAAAACTACGGTAAATCGATTCATCCTTCGCTGTCCTCGCTCAGGTCGGCCAGCCGGCCAAA
>CBDUMB010000578.1:0-2310 GCA_965368205.1 uncultured Pseudomonadaceae bacterium
ATGTAGGTTTGCGTATCTTCTTCAGTCAGCGGATTGAGGTGATAGGTGGCAATAATGCGCTGGCGCAGTTGCTCAAAACCTTCAGAAAGTAACGTGGTTCGAAATTCCTGCTGACCCAGCAGGAAGATCTGCACCAGGGGTTTGCCGTCAAACTGAAAATTAGACAGCATGCGCAACTCTTCCACAGACGCTGAAGGCAGATTCTGGGCTTCATCCACAATCAGCAGAATACGGCGCTGCGCTTTCGCTTGCTGCAGAAAATTATGTTCGAGATCCCGCAGTAAACCCGCTTTGTTACCTTGTCCCGTCGGCACACCAAAACTGTGCGCAACCATCTGCAGAAGATCATCTTCTTTCAGATTCGACGTCACAATTGTTGCTACGGATAGATCAGCATCATCCAGGTCGGCTAGCAAGGCTTGCACCAGTGTCGTTTTACCGGTGCCGACGTTACCCGTGATGACAATAAAACCATCACCCTGATTTAAGCCGTATTGTAAAAAGGACAAAGCACGCTTGTGTTCGACGCTGGGGAAGAAAAATCGCGCGTCTGGGCTCAGCTGGAACGGTTTACGGTTGAGCTGAAAATGTTCTTCATACATGCGCGCTACTCGCTGTTCTTTGCGTGTTGACCGTAACCATATCCGTATCCATAGCCATACCCATATCCGGCGCTGCTTGATCCGGTTGCTTTGTTGAGCAATGTGCTCACTAACTGGCAGCCTTCCAGCTGCGCCGCCGCCTGTTCAACGGCAGATTGTGGCGTTTTGTTGGCTTCGACAACCAGCACAACCTGCCCCATGCGTCGCGCCAGCACTGCAGCTTCCGTAGTGGCAATCAATGGCGGACCATCAACGATGAGTATCCGGTTACTGTCGAAACTCGCCAGACCAGACAGCAGTGTATCCATCAAACGGCTGGCGTAAAGTTCATCCAGGTTGTCGACCATGCTCCCGCAAGGCATGACCTGTAAGCGTTCCACGTTGGTGTCGATAATGCTGCTCTCTGCATACGGTTTACCGCTGGTCAGCAGGTCTACCAGGCCTGATTGCTCTGCAATACCCATCCAACGGCTGAGGTCCTGTTTTGCCGCGTCACCATCGATCAGGAGTACACGTTTGTCCAGCTCGGCAGCCAGGCTCAGTGCCAGATTAAGCGACACAAATGTCTTGCCTTCACCCGGCAGGGCGCTGGTGATAAAAATCACATTTGTGGGCAGGGGCAGTTCGGCGGCAATTTTCGATTGCTGGTTCAACAGCAACGGTCGTTTAATACGCCGAAACTCCTGTGATTGCTGGGGATTGTTGTGCCCAGGTACCAGAAAACCGTTTTCAGCGAGCATTTCAAAGTCGAGCTCGCAGGTCTGGTGGAGAACTGTGGTCGGGGCTGTATTTTCGACAGTTTTATTGTCTACTTCACTGACCTGCACTGCGACAGCAGGGGTTTGGATGTCAGATTTATCGGCAACACTTTCCGAGGGCTGAACAGTTTTCTTTTTAGAGACGAGTTTGGCAGCTGCCTTCTCAATCGTACTCATTGGTGCCTCAGGAAATTAATAGTTGGATGCGATCTCCATAATAGCGATCTTGCGCACGCGATACTGTAATTTGATGTAAATAGTGTAACAAGTAGCGCAGTTTTAATGTCTATAAGGCGCAGTAGTCACGGTCCTGAGGCATAATTAACCTTGAGCGCTTAGCGGATAACACCTTTGTTTCAAATTTCAGCAGCTGATTGTCGGATTGGCATCATTGGGCTCGGCTATGTCGGCCTGCCTGTCGCCATCGAATTTGGTAGCAAATACCCGACGATTGGATTTGATATCAGTCAGGCGAGGATTGATGACCTGAGTCATCAGCGGGATCTGACCAAGGAAGTTGATCTCCAGGATTTTGCCCGCGCAAAAAAGCTGAGTTTTACGGCCGAACTTGAAACGCTCCGCACCTGTAATACCTACATTGTCACGGTGCCCACCCCTATAGACGAAAACAATCAACCCAACTGCAGGCCGTTGATCCAAGCCAGCCGCGCTATCGGCAGCGTGATCAGCAGGGGTGACGTGGTGATTTACGAATCTACTGTCTATCCGGGTGCCACAGAAGAAGTGTGTATTCCTGAAATTGAGGCGGTTTCAGGGCTTACTTTTAACGTTGACTTTTTTGCCGGCTATAGTCCGGAGCGGATCAATCCCGGCGATAAAACCCACCGGATAGTGAACATTGTCAAGGTAACGTCTGGCTCAACACCCGACGTGGCTGATTATGTTGACCAGCTCTACGCCAGCATTATAACGCAGGCGCGCACTCATAA
>CBDUMB010000579.1:0-2296 GCA_965368205.1 uncultured Pseudomonadaceae bacterium
GCTTCCTCGCCAAACACACGGGTCAGATTGATACCGCTAACGGCATCTCCCTCATGTGCGGTGACCCAAACCAGACCTTGCCGCGCTCGCGCAAAGGTCAACGCGGTTTCAGGATCAGCAATGCCTGGACTGAACGCGCCCCGAGCTTCATCAAAAACAGGTCTTGAAACCCACCAGGAGAAAACCAGAAAACTGAGGACCAATACCAGCAACACACCAATCAATATTTTAATCATCTTTACTCTCTCTCAAGACGCCAGCAGAAGTTTCAAATCTGCAGAAGCAGGTAAACACCATACGTATTCAGCAGCATCAGGATGCTGCACCCGAAAAGATTGGTATCCACCAGCCAGACACGACCGAAGATGTTGAAGCGGAAAGGCTTAATACCGTTTACATCTTTCAGCGACCCATCGAAAATCGGCATGGACAACAGCGTGGCAAAAAAAGAACCACCCCAGATGTAGTTCAGAATTGCAGCCAGCCAGACATGCGTCAGATGCTGGCTGCCTGGCGCCCAGATCAGATAGAGAGCCACCATGGCCACACCTGCCTGGTTCAGCACCTGCCAGACCACATGAAAGCGCGCGTGGGGTGTCCACAACGGGTTTGTCGCGTGAGTTTTATTGAAGTCCGCGATCATCGGACCAATGGCGCTCGCCAGCGCGATAAAGGTAAAAATAATTTTCGGCGCAAGCGCCACTGCTGTTGATTCCATAATTTTCTCTCTCAGATCAATCCGGCGTATGAGCCACCATCAAGCTGCAGGTTCTGTCCGGAAATGAATCCGGCCTGGGCACTGCAGAGGAAAGCACAGGCATCACCAAATTCTGCGGGATCACCCATGCGCCGTGCGGCGATGGAACTGATCATCTCTGCATAGGCTTCTTCATGGGTGATGCCCTTCAACTTCATGACCATCTCAACCATGTACTTCTGCCGGTCTGTATCAAAACGTTCCGGCAGCATGTTGTTGATGGTGACGTTGCTGGCAGCAACCTCTATTGAGAGGCCCTTGCACAGTGCCGTCAGGCCAGACCTTGCCGCTGTCGACAGGCCCATAGCCGCACGCGGCGACTTCACCATGGCAGAAGTAATATTGACGATGCGGCCAAACCCTCTTGCAACCATGCCGTCAAGAAGGCCCTGGATCATGAACACCGGCGCCATCAGGTTAGCGTCCACAGCCCCCTGCAGGTCTTCACGCTGCCAGTCGGCAAACCGACCAGGCGCAGGGCCTTCGTTATTGTTCACCAGGATGTCCGCATCAGGACACGCGGCAATGAGTGCCGCCCGGCCCGCGTCGGTGTTGATGTCGGCCAGCACGGCGATGACATGTCCACCACCAAGGGCTTCGATTTCAGAGCACGCGGCATCCAGCCGGTCCTGGTGCAGACCATTGATCACAACATCAACGCCCTCACGCGCAAGCGCCACGGCGCAGGCTTTACCAAGCCCCCGGGAAGATGCACAGACGATGGCCTTCCGGCCTTTAATTCCCAGATCCATAATCAGGCTTCCCTGTGCAGTAGTGTGGCTATAACGCTGGCCAGAGGCTCGGCAGCGATCTGCTCAAAGCGCGCCGCAATGTGTCCGTCAGGACGTATCAACAGGGCACCGGTATCCGGTAGCCTGGTCTGTATCGACCAGTCACTTTCATCCAGAAAGTCTGCCCCCCAACGGATCTCATGCAGACGACCATCGCTGTTGGCGGCCACTGCATCCGGCCCATAAATCACCGTGAATTGATTGGCAGGCAGCAACTGTTGCAAGGCCAGCCTGCTGCCGTTGTGGCTTACCCAACGGTGTGGGAAGTGGGCACCCGCGTCCCAGGAGGGCTGGTAGTCAGACACATCTGTCAGCGGCGGTAAAGGCGCTGGCTCGAAAATGGCCTGGCTGACATAACGATAACCAAGCTGCAGGTTGAAGCTGTCAAAATGTGGTTTCTGGGCAGCCACTGCGGTTGCAAGTGCAGGGAAGGCGCTGGGGTCTGCTGCCACGGCGGCGTAGTGTTCAGCGACGCTGTTCGGGTCTGTGCCGTGGATGGCAAGATAAAGGTCGAACAGCTTGGCTGTATTGGTGAGGCTCTGCTCACTGTTGATACAGGCCACGGGCCTGCGTTCGGTTTCGTAGGTATCCAGCAGCGCGCTGCCCGCTCTGCCCTGAAGTACCGCCGCCAGCTTCCAGGTAAGATTCTGCACGTCTCCGGCACCGGTATTCAGGCCAAGACCACCAGCCGGCGGAAACCGGTGCGCGGCATCACCGGCGATGAAAATCCGCTCTGACCGATATTTTT
>CBDUMB010000580.1:0-2293 GCA_965368205.1 uncultured Pseudomonadaceae bacterium
CGTCGGCTCTTCTGGCGGCGACTGTGCGCTAGCGTTCTGAGCGAATAGACAATTGATACTGAGGGGACCAGAATTGGTCTCTTCATAAGTTCAGGTGTTAAACATGCCCCTATCGCGAAAACTGGCTCTTGACGACACGCAGATAGAAGAGATCATGACCACTTGCTGGAACTGCAGAATCGCCACCATCGGTCCGGCGAATCGTATCAACCTAACCCCTATGTGGTTTGGTTGGGCAGGCGGCAAAATATACATTTACGGTCGAGGCCAGAAAGTGGTCAACCTGCGTCGCGATCCAACCTGCACAATCATCGTCGACCGCAACGAAAAATTTCCAGAGCTACAGGCGGTCATGCTGCAGGGTCAGGCTCAAGTGCTTGAAGACGCGGATGCCGAAAACGCCGACTCCCACCTTGCCGAAGCACGCATACAGATGGGACGTAAATACAACGGCGGCCATGGACAACCTGCAGTGCAGGATCCTCCTCCGAACAACGCATCCGCGCGTGGTGCAAATGGCCGTTGGATGGTCTTCAGCCCGGACGTTCAGATAACCTGGGACAACTTTAAGCTGGCGAGCTTGGGCCGATAGCACCGTATCGAAACAGGGCAAAGCGGATTAAGTAGCAGCGGGAATCACAATAGCCTCACCACTTGCCAACCCGCTTCTTACCTCTACCTGGTCAGCTTCTGTTTTCCCCAGCCGCACAAATCTACGCTGGTCAGACCCGGTGCCCCGCACATAGACAAAGGTGAGCTGCCCTGCCCGCTGCACCGCGCTGGCCGGAATCCATATGTTTTCCTGTTCTGCACCGGGAATTGACAATCTGGCGAACATGCCCGGAAACATGCCGGTTGCATTGGTGAGTCGAGCTTTCAATACAAACGTTCGCGATGTCGGGTCTGATGACGGCACAATCTCTTCAACCACGGCGACCAGTTTATCCCCCAAAGCATCAACGTAGGCTTCAAGCTCTGTGCCCAGTTGTACATAACCAATCAAAGACTCTCTAAGCGTCGCTTCTATACGCATCTGTCCGGGGTTAAAAATTTTAAGCAGCGGTTGTCCTGGCGAGGCCATATCGCCCGCTTCAGCAAAATGTTCTACCACCGTACCGCTCATAGGCGCACGTATGACGGCATAGTTCATTGCCGCTTTCGCTTCTGCCACCGCTCGCTGGGCCGCCTCTTCGAAAGCAGCAGCACGACGGGTTGCCGTCAGCGCCTGATCTAACGCAGCGATGGACACATTGCCCTGTGCCCGCAGCGATTCAGTTCGAGTCTGATAGAGCTGCGCTTCCTCGAGCGCGGCTTTCGCAGCTGCAGCTTCCTGCACACGCTGTTCAAGCACCGCAAGCAATGCCTCATTATCTAACTCAATCAGCACATCATCCACATTGACCGAATCACCAGCTCTGACATTTACCCGCAGAATCGTGGCCATGATACGAGAAGATAAAATGGTATCGCTGGTCGCCTGTATCGTACCGGCGACCTGTTCTATCGCAGGCTTCATATCTGCCACAGCGGTAACCACAGAGCCCGGCATTTGTATGATCTTTGCTTCTGTGGATCGCGGAATTTTCGCATGAAACACGCCGGCAAAATAAGCTAACAGCAAGCCCAACGCCACGATAGACAAGACAAAGAAACCGTATTTGACGTATATCTTCACGTGTTCTCTCCATAAACAAGCTGGTAAACCACCGGTACGATAAACAGGGTAAAGGCGGTAGAGGCAAGCACCCCGAAGATGACCGCCCAGGCGAGGCCGCTGAATATGGGGTCCAGTGTAATCACGAGATTACCCAGCATGGTTGTACCTGCTGTCAGCAAAACAGGCCGCGCGCGGGCTAACCCTGAATTTACCAACGCCTGCGTCAACGGCGCCCCGCGAGCCAGATCCTGTTGCACAAACTCCACCAGCATCAGCGAATTGCGCACCACGATACCGGCAAGCGCAATCATGCCGATCATCGCTGTGGCGGTGAAAAGTACAGGATCGGCATATTCTCCAACTTGACCACTTGCCACCATATTCAGCAACCAGAAGCCCGGCATGATGCCTACGGCTGTCAGGGGTATGGACAACATGATAATCCCTGTCAACGCAGACAGACTGGTTTGCAGGCGTACAACAACAAAAATACCAAGGATCGCCACAGCAAATGCGATGCCTAAATCACGAAAGACGCGCAAAGTAATATCCCACTCCCCTTCACCGGCCCAGGTCAGGTTTACACCAGCAGGCAAATGCCAGGCCAACCCGCCGCCTGGTGCAAAATAGGTTCGC
>CBDUMB010000581.1:0-2283 GCA_965368205.1 uncultured Pseudomonadaceae bacterium
CCCTGGCTGGTGCCTTTGCGGGTGTCACTGCCGGGTTGTTTGGCAATGGCGGCGGTTTTGTGGTGGTGCCCTCGCTGATCGCCGTTTTTTCGATTCTCGGCGAGACCACAAGTGATCTGATCTATGTCGCTATAGGTACTTCCCTGGCTTCCATAGTGGTGTCATCCGCGCGTTCGGTGCAGGCGCACCATAAACACAAAGCCGTTGATTACCAGACCTTGAAGTCGTGGGCACCCTGGCTGGTGATGGGTGTGGCCATCGGTTTGTATATCGCTTCGATCACCGATGGTGAAAGTCTGTTTCTGGTTTTTGCAGTGGGCGTCCTGCTGTACTCCATCTATTTTCTGTTTCCAGATATGTTTGTGAATTCGACGCGATCACTGTCGATGCCAAAAGGCGTTGGAAAAGTGAGCCTGGCGTCATTTTTAGGTGGCTTCTCAGCGTTGCTGGGTATCGGCGGCGGCACCATTACCGTAATGACCATGGTGATGTGTAATCGTTCGGTGCACCAGGCAGTGGCCACTGCGGCCGGGGTGGGCTTCATTATCGCCCTGCCTGGCTCTATTGGTTTTGCGCTGCTGGGCCTGGGCCACACTTCATTGCCTGCAGGTTCCGTCGGTTTTATCAATATTCCGGCTTTGCTAGCCATCTGTTCAGCCTCCGTTCTGACCGCGCCTATTGGTGCCCG
Source organism: uncultured Pseudomonadaceae bacterium (assembly GCA_965368205.1). Lineage (GTDB taxonomy): Bacteria > Pseudomonadota > Gammaproteobacteria > Pseudomonadales > Azotimanducaceae > UBA4421. The sequence goes on from CBDUMB010000581.1 coordinate 689, forward strand.
TTGGGCACACAGCCTTGATGAACAGCACCTCAAACGCTTGTTTGGTGTCTACCTCGTCATGGTTTCCGCATCGATGTTCTACAAATCGATGCAGGTATAACTACACATAAGGATTTTGATGATGTCTAAAGGTTCAGCAATCAACCGAAGAATGTTCCTGGCTGGTTCATCCGTTGCAGTAGGTTCAAGCATGGTGCTGCCCAGTCTTGCTGCCGCCGCACCGGGTGCCGTGGCAACCGCGCCGGCCTATGGGCCGATGGCAGGTGTGGCTAAACTAAATGCCAATGAAAATCCCTATGGGCCAAGTCCTGCAGCTATAAAAGCCATGGATGCGGCGATGCGCAAAGGTGCTTATTACGTCAATGATTCGGTCACCCGTCTGAAGGCGATGATTGCTGAACGTCATGGGCTGACCCCCGAGCATATTCTTTTGAGTTCCGGATCCAGTGGAGGGCTCACTTACCTCGCTCAGGCGGTGTCTGGCTCGGGCAAAATATTGGGCCCGGACCTGTTCTGGGATACGACGACGCGGATGGGTACACGTCAGCAGGGTGAAATCAAACGTTTGCCGAAGACATCCGATCTCGCCATCAACCTTGCTGCTATGGAAGACGCCATATCTGACGACGTCGCCATGGTGCAGGTGACTAATCCAAATAATCCAACAGGCATGGTGCTTGCCGCTGACGAACTCATGGCCTTCACGAAGCGTGCGTCAAAGAAAACGCTGGTGTTGCTCGATGAAGCCTACAACGAGCTGACCGATGATCCTGAAGCTAACTCCATGGTGCCGCTGGTAAAACAGGGCTACAACGTTGTTGTTGCACGGACATTTTCGAAAATCTATGGGCTGGCAGGCATGCGGGTGGGCTATCTGTTGGCCGCACCGGAAACCATTGAAATGATCAGTCAATATGCGCTGGGCGATTACTCGTTGAATCAGGCGGGAGTTGCGGCAGCGGTGGCCAGTTATAACGATGAACCTTTTCTGGCGTATGCCAAAGCCAGGGTTGTGGAAGCACGTGGCATCGTCACACAAGGCCTGGCTGCAAATGGACTCAGCGCGTTACCCTCCAGTACAAACTTCATGTTTGTTGATCTGGGTAAGCGCAGCGCAGAAGACTTTCGTGCAGCTATGGCGCAAAGAAATGTGTTAATCCGCGGTATATATCGAGATTATACCCAGTGGTCCCGGGTCAGCATGGGCGAGATCAAAGACGTTGAACAGTATGTCGCGGCACTGCCAGCTGTTCTGGATGCTATACCTGAAGTCGCTGTCTAGAGAGTGTGCGTAAATCTGTTTGTCAAAGCTTACGATAAACCCTGGGATACATCGTAGGCTTTGCGGGTCTGCTCCTGTAGTCCTGGAGACAAGATGAAATCTGCGGCGGTCAGAGCCAGGGCTTTGGCGCCGTCCAGGCAGGCTTGGTCGCCTTTATCTGAGCCGGCCCATTTTTCAAACTCCGGGTTGTGGATGACCACGCTGGGTGGCGCGACTGCCAGCATTGGGTGTATCGAAGGCACACGGTAACTGACGTTACCCATATCAGTACTGCCAGCACCAAACTTTCTGGCATCTTCAAATGGTACAAATT
>CBDUMB010000582.1:0-2280 GCA_965368205.1 uncultured Pseudomonadaceae bacterium
GAGCGACGTGAACTACACCCAGCCCGACGGCGAAGAATCGTTTGCCAAAGCAGCCGGTAAGCAGCTCTTAGGGTTTGGGCTGGCCACTGTTATCTTCTTCGGGCTGCTCATGTGGGGGCTGCAGATTCTGGCCAGCATGGTGGGCTCTAGCACCGTATCGGCCAAAGCTGTTGATGCAGAGAATCAGAGCATCACGATTGCCATCGCAGCGGAACCCCCTCAACTGGACTCAACCCTGGCCACAGACGCCTCTTCCGGCATGGTACTAGGACATGTCATGGAGGGGTTACTGCGCAACAGCATGGACGATAAGCTGGAAGCTGCTATCGCCGAACGTTGGGAAGTCACCGAAACACAGGCGACATTCTGGCTGCGGGACGACGCCCGCTGGAGTGATGGCCAACCGATTACCGCCCACGACTTTGTGTTTGCTTGGCAAACTGCTCTGAAACCGGAAAACGCGTCCGAGTATGCGTTCCTGCTTTACCCCATCAAAAATGGCAGAGCCGTCAACGAAGGTGAACTGCCATATACCGAACTGGGCGTCACGGCGATAGACGATCAAACCCTGGTTGTCGATCTTGAACGACCCATAGCGTTCTTCGATAAACTGGTCGCATTTCCAACGTACCTGCCCATCCGCGAAGACTTCTACAATTCGACCAACGGTCGCTTTGGTGCAGACGCCTGGGAGATGTTGTATTCAGGGCCGTTTACGATCTCTTCATGGATCCATGGCTCCAGCCTCCTGTTAGAACGCAATCCCTACTACTGGGATCAGGACAGTATTTCTCTGCAACAGATCAATATCGGTTACATCACCTCTGATGGCACTGCAAAACTGAATTTCTTCAAAGACAACAGGATTGCGTTCACCACCCTGTTAGCAGAAAACCTTACCAACGCCATGGCCCAACGCTGGCATATTGAGCGCACCCAGGACGGCACTGTCTTCTTCCTGGACTTCAATCACCGGCCAGACCACGTCACCAGTAACCGCAATCTTCGCAAGGCCCTGCAACTGGTTCTGGATATGGAAGAGCTGGTTTACAAGGTCACTAAATTACCAGGATACATTCCTGGCGAATCCTTGTTCCCGAACTTCCTGCAGGGTGTGGAAGATAAATTTCGCAAAGAATATCCGGCGCCTGAACTTGTCCTTGATCGCGACCAGGCACTGCAACATCTGGAGCTCGCCAGGCAGGAATTAGGCGTCGAAGAAATTCCGGAACTGATTCTGTTAAGCGGTGACAATCCGCTGTCAAGCCTGCAATCAGAGTGGGTACAGGAAGTGTTGCGCACCAAACTGGGTATCTCGGTGAAAATCGATAAACAGATCTTCAAACAACGCCTGGCGAAAATGACTGCAGGTGAATTTGATATGGTGCTTGCGGGCTGGGGTCCAGACTACGACGACCCGCTGACTTTTGGCGACCTTTACGCCTCATGGAACAAGAACAATCGGGGCTTGTACAACAACCCGGAAATGGACCTTCTCATCGAACAGGCACAGAACTCGGTGGACCCGCGCGCACGTATGGAGATTTTTGCCGCCATTCAACAGCTTCTATTTGACGATGTTGCCCAGCTACCGATGTATGAACGGGGTGTGACCTTCGTGACCCACCCGCATCTGAAAAACGTCAAGCAACGGGTTATAGGCGCGTCAACGGACTTCACCCGCGCCTACATTGATACGACGGAGTCTTAGCAGATGCCACACGCTAACCCATTACGCCCATCCACCTGCTGAAGTACGCACTTAAACGTATTGTTCAGGGTCTTATCACTGTGTGGTTCATTGCTACCGCCACTTTTTTTGCCATGCACGCCGTGCCTGGCGACCCGCTTTCCGGCGACAAAGCTTTAAGCGACAAAATACGCGCCAACCTTGAAGCCAAATACGGCTTGGATAAGCCGCTGATGACTCAATACGGTATTTATCTGAGCAACATCGCCCGTGGTGACTTTGGCATCTCTTTCACCCAGGAAAATCGTAAGGTCAACGACATCATCCGAGAGCACTTTCCCGTATCAGCAACCCTGGGCATTCTGGCCATTCTGTTTGCTGGTGCCGGCGGCATTCTGTGGGGCGCATTAACTGCCCTGTATCGAAATCGGCTGCCTGACACCATTATTATGTTTCTGGTCATCCTCGGCATATCGGTGCCTTCTTTTGTTGTGGCGGCCATTGGCCAGCTCAGTCTCGTAAACATTAATGATGTTGCGGGTTTTTCAATCTTGCCTATCGGCGGCTGGGGAACTGTTTGGCATATGATT
>CBDUMB010000583.1:0-2269 GCA_965368205.1 uncultured Pseudomonadaceae bacterium
AAGCCACCCACAAAAAAGGTGTCAGAGCGTTAACAACAGGGATAACGCTGAGCAGCAACAGTAGTAAGAGACGTGGAATGTGATAGCGGAGTTTTCTGAACTCCCGGCCCAGCGCTGGAGCTATCTGTTTGTACCAGGCAATTTGTGGGTCCGGCATGTTGTCCACCTTCAGGGCGAGATCCCCGAGAAACGGAGAGCCGATGATGGCGGCAAGAAAGCCAAAGGACCAGGCGCCTACCAGGACACCCAGTAGGTAAAGCAGCGGTTCTAATATCCATTGCAGAAAACTCAACCAATTGGGCAGGCTGGCAATCAGATAGTCAGATAAATCGCTGATGTAGCTGAAACCCAGGGTCAGCCCGCCAACGATTACAGCTAAGCTTACGACGGCAGGCAGGAAAACAAAGGGGCGCACGTCTTTACGCATGGTGATGCGCGCGCCTTGCATGAAGTAGTTGATTCCCTTGATCATCTAACGATAAGTCTGCGGTTGTTGGCTATCCCAGGTTGACCTAAAAATAAGCGACAATTGCCCACACTGACATAACCACCGTAACAACAACGGTGCCCAGGGTGCCAATGGCGCGCAGCGGGTGCGAGGTTGCACCAACTTTCAGTCCTAGAGGGTGGCAGATGCGGGAGATCACAAGCACTGCGCCAAAACTGTGGATGGCAACAGGATACACGCCGTTAAGTTCCAGCAGCCCCATCAGGATCAGCCCCAACGGAACGTATTCGACAAAGTTGCCGTGCCTGCGCGTTGCAATAAATAGTGCGTCACTTTGACCAGTACCCACGGAAATTTTGGTTTTTCCCCGTTGCGACCCAACCGCGAAAGCCAGCGCAATTGATATGATGCCTAAGATGCCTGCGTACAGTAGCGTGATGGTCGCCATGGATTGTCCTTCGTAAATTGAGTGCCGATGTTGACCGTCGTGTGTTTAATGTCAAGCGGTACGATTCAGGCTTTTCTGGCCACCTGAAAAGCCGGGCGTTCTTTGAGCCTGGTCCAGTAGGGCTGCAGTTTCTCAGGAATTTTTTCGGGTACTAACATCTCTGCCAGATGTAAGCCGTATCCCAGCATGATGTCTGCAGCAGTGAATTCATCACCACAAATAAACTGTTGGTTCTCGACAGCGTCCCCAATCGCTAGCAGACACTCACCGGCGCGGTTGCCCATTTCCGCAACCACCTCGGGGATCTCCAGGTCGCCGGGAAATTCTCTTCGATGGTTAACAATCTCCCCCAGTGGGCGCGATAGCGTGGCTTCACCAAACCACATCCATTGCAGGTAGTGTGCAAAAGCGTCGCTGGAGGGTTCCGGCTGTAATCGGCCTGCGCCGTAACGGGCCAGAATGTATTCCACCATGGCGCCAGATTCGAACATGCGCAGGTCACCATCTTCCAGGACCGGCACTTTGCCTACGGGGTTCATGGCGCGCCATTCGGGTTGGCGCCTGAATGCCTGGGAGAAATTGATTTTAGTTATGGAGTACTCGATGCCCAGTTCTTCACACAGCCAGATAGGGCGCATGCCGCGGGTGTTGGTGACGTGATAGATTTGTATCATAGCTAATTGCTCATGCCAGGAGAGATCACTATGCCGCGTACGACTGGTGCAGACAACAAAACCCAGCCAACTTCCAAAGACGTGAAGGCTTATCTTGATTCCGTGCCTCACGAGGGTCGACGTGAAGATGCCGATCTATTACTCAACATGATGACAAGGATTACGGGGGAACCAGCGGTCTTGTGGGGCCCGAGTATTATCGGTTTTGGCCGCTACCATTATGTTTATGATAGCGGTAGAGAAGGTGATCATTTTTTAACCGGCTTTGCGCCGCGCAAAGCAAATATGGTTGTGTATATTATGCCGGGTTTTGGACCGTACGATAGTTTGTTAAGCAAACTGGGTTCTTACAAGACCGGTCGTTCGTGTCTGTATCTGGGTCGATTGAGCAACGTGGACGTGCACGTGCTTGAGGACATTGTTGCTCAGTCTGTTGCACTGATGAAAGAAATGTATCAGGTGGATTAATGAATAAGCTGGTAGCGGATGCGCGTGAGTTTGCGTTCGCAGCTCATAACGCAATCAATCATCGTAGAAAATACACAGATGAACCTTACACCACGCACCTGCAGCGCGTGGCGGACTTGGTTGCAAGTGTTACGGATGATGCCAGTATGGTTGCAGCGGCGTACTTGCACGACACAGTAGAAGACACGGATACCACGCTCGAAGACATTCACTCGCTGTTTGGTGAAGATG
>CBDUMB010000584.1:0-2261 GCA_965368205.1 uncultured Pseudomonadaceae bacterium
TGTGGTGTCAGCCCCTGCCCGAACCACGCCAAGATAGAAGCCGTGATCGGTTACCGCGTAAAAATCCAGTGGCCGGTCGAGCTGCATATCAAAACCACCCGGATGTCTGATAGCCTCACCCTGGGCATAGCGGTAGGCGTCATCGGGGGTCGCCAGCGTGCCGAACTGAAAGGCATCCATTGAATAGGTGGTGTGGACGTGGAGGTCACCAAAGTAGGCATAACGTTCAAGCCCCGGCACAGATACTTCAGTGGCAGCTCGCCCCGTCGGCTCTGTGGATTCGACCGCCACTTCGCTGCCGGCAACGCTTTCGCCGTCAGAACAGGCAACGCCCCCCGCCGCAAGTACGGAAATCAATACTGAACCCGTCAACAGTCTGATGGTGCTTTTCATGTGTCCCTTCCCCCTGATTGAAAAGTATCACAAATCAGATTGATGGCGATTAACGCAGGCGACATTTGTTATGTGTTCGCAAATCTTACCCCGACCTCAATTATTACCGTAAACTGTCGTTTTACCTTTATAGAGAGAGATTCATAGTGGAATTTGATGATGTCCTCCTCGGGCGGCGCAGCATTCGAGGTTATAAACCCGACCCGGTGCCAAAAGCACTGATTAAAGAAGTTTTAGCACTGGCCATGCGTTCGCCGTCATCGATGAACACACAACCGTGGAATTTCACCGTCGTCTCCGGCGAACCCTTGAATCGCATTCGCGCTGGTAACACGGAACGGAATCTCGCAGGTGTGCCACATTCGCGTGAATTTCGCATCGGAGGGGCTTTTGCGGGACAACATCGCGACCGTCAGGTTGGCGTTGCCAAACAGTTGTTCGCTGCCATGGGTATTGAGCGTGAAGACAAAGAAGGTCGCCAGGACTGGGTGCTGCGCGGTTTCCGCCAGTTTGATGCACCTGTTTGTGTGATTATTACTTATGACCGCGTGCTGGCAGACAGCGATGACACGGCTTTTGATTGTGGCGCAGTAACAACAGCGCTGGTAAACGCAGCCTGGTCACGTGGCCTGGGCGCGGTGATCAACAGTCAGGGCATTATGCAGTCGCCAGTGGTACGTGAGCATGCAGAGATTGCAGAAGATCAGGTGATCATGAAGGCTGTTGCCCTGGGCTGGCCGGATGAAGATTTTCCGGCCAACGCGGTAGTCTCAGAACGCAAGAGTGTTGATGAAGCCGCACGCTTTTTAGGCTTTGACGACTGAGCAGCAACTTTTTACCCAAACGTTGTTTCTGAAGCAGATAAGGGGCGTGAATCGCCCCTCACTGATTGATTCAGAGAAAATGGTCGGGCGTGAAACAGTGAGTTTCGACACCCTCGATCAGCCCAATTGTAATGGTTGCGCTTGTGTCGCCTCACCTTCGGCAAACTGCAGCAACTGCCAACAGTCACAAGATTCAAGAAACGGCTTCAGCAGCGTCTGATGTTCATCGCTGAGATCCGCAAACGCCTGTTTCACCTGTAACAAGCACTTCACCCGGTAGCCGGGGCCATTCAACGCCTTTGAGATGTCGGTCCCTTTGACCTGTTCCTTCATGGCGTTCGCAAACATGAAGTACATAGGCGCCATACTCACAATCAGGCCTTGCAGGTTGTCGGTCAGGCAATCCTGCGCATCTGCCCATTCACCTTCACCTATACCTGACAGGTCATCAATAAAGTGTGTCCACTGGTATGTTCGAACGGCGCGTTCGCGCAATATGGTCGATACGGTGGGATCAACAGCATATTGGGTCAACTGGCCATACAATCCAAACTCCGCCAACGACGGACGCGTACCAAACAGGAAAAAATCTGCAGCAAGCTGTTGCTCCATCGCGTCAAGAAATCGATGATAATTTTCAAGCACGGTTGCCCTCGGCATTGCCTTCAAAGCACCCAGCTGTGATTGCTGACGATTTAAAAAGTTGGTGGCGTACTCATCGAGTGTCTTGTCATCCAAAGCGCCATTCCAACCAGTCATCTGCCGACGACCACACCACTGGTCATCTTCAACCCAACGGAAGTAAAACATCGGAAACGGCAGATACTCATCACACATATCCTCAATAAAGTAGGCAAGGAATGCGATCGCTGGATGAGAAGGAACGATGGAGCGCCCTTCATGCCGCTTCTCAAGGTCTAAAATGATGGGGGTTGAATCTGCCTTGTAAGCGCCATCGGGATACTCCACCACCGGCACCACACCTTTCTTCGCTTTACTTAAAGCGGTTTCCACAGAGGCAACATCGCTGCCTAAATCGTTAGC
>CBDUMB010000585.1:0-2251 GCA_965368205.1 uncultured Pseudomonadaceae bacterium
CGGTGATATGAGGCAAACATGGTAGATACGGACGGTTTTCGGCCGAACGTTGGTATTGTTCTGGCAAATGGGCAGGGTACCGGTCAGGTGCTCTGGGCGCGTCGTGTTGGCGGGCACGATGCCTGGCAGTTCCCTCAGGGCGGTATCAACCCTGATGAGACCCCCGAAGAGGCACTGTTCCGCGAGTTGACCGAAGAGGTTGGTCTGACCGCTGATCACGTCAGAATAGTTGCACGCACCAAAGGCTGGCTGCGCTATCGTCTGCCGCGTCGCCTGCGACGTTACAACTCCACCCCAGGCTTTGTCGGGCAGAAACAGAAGTGGTTTCTGTTAGAAATGCTGGGCGAAGACAGTCATGTGACTATGGATGGTGGTCCTAAACCCGAATTTGATCATTGGCAGTGGGTATCCTTCTGGTATCCGCTGACCCAGGTGGTGGATTTCAAGCGGGAGGTGTATCGCCGGGCGTTGACAGAACTGGCACCGCACCTGCCTCTGGCACAAGCTGCTCGCCCTGCTACACGGAGCCCTTCTCAGTGTTAGCGACGCTGCGCCACATTGTTCTTAAGTTCACGGCGCACAGCCAGTTGGCTGGCGCTGTCAACGAACTGGTCACTGAAGTTAAAAATGCGATGAACACAGATGTGTGTTCCATTTACCTGCTGACCCGGGAGCGGGACGCGTATGCCCTCGCCGCAACAGACGGTCTTAACCCCTCCCAGGTTGGCTCCGCGTTGCTCAGTCTGGAGCAGGGCCTGGTGGGTCTGGTGGGTCGTCGCGCCGAACCACTTAATCTTGATGATGCGCAGAATCATCCCGAATATCACTTCCTGCCAGAAACTGGCGAAGAGGCGTTTAACGCCTTTCTCGGTGTGCCCATCATCCACCAGCGCCGGGTCCTGGGTGTGCTGGTGGTGCAGCAACAGGCTGCACGGCGGTTCGATGAAGCAGAAGAAGCGTTTCTTGTCACCCTGGCCGCGCAATTGGCCACTGTGGTTTCTCACGCCCAGGCAATTGGTGATAGTGCCCTGCAGAACACACCTCACCAGGGCCTGGATGACAGCGTCTTCCAGGGTGTTGCAGGCGCGCCGGGTATTGCCATCGGCTCGGCTGTTGTTGTGCATCCCGCTGCAAACCTGGACGCGGTACCTGAACGTGCTGCTGAGGAAGTGACAGTAGAGCTGCTGCTGCTCGACCGTGCCCTGGAAGCTGTCCGTTCAGACATCAGAAACATCAGCGCGCAGTTTTCCACCAGCCTGCCGAAACAGGAGCTGGCGCTGTTCGATGCGTATCTGCATATGCTCGATGAAAATGCGCTGGCAGGTGACATACGTAAAGAGATACAGCTTGGTCAGTGGGCTCAGGGCGCGCTGAAGAAAGTCATACGTGAACACGTCGGCCGGTTCGAGCTGATGGAGGATCCTTACCTGCGTGAACGGGGTGCGGACGTCAAAGAGCTGGGTCTGCGTGTGCTGGCGTACCTGCAGGACATACGCGACAAAAAGACTTTCTTTCCTAACAATAGCGTTCTGGTGGGTGAAGAAGTGACACCCACCATGTTGACTAATATTCCAGCCGAACGGCTGGTTGCCATTGTCAGCAATCGTGGTTCAAGTAACTCGCATGTGGCTATTCTCGCCCGCGCAATGGGTATACCTGCGGTCATGGGGGCCATTGACCTGCCCACCTATGACCTTGAGGGAGAAACCCTCCTGGTGGATGGCCATTACGGCGAGGTTTATGCGCGACCGAACAAACGGCGCATAACGCTGAATCGTGAACTCATCGAACAGGAGCGCGTGTTTGATGAAGAGCTGACAGAGCTGAAAGATCTTCCGTGTATTACCCGCGATGGTTGGCGTTTACTCTTGTGGGTGAATATTGGCCTGTCAGGCGACCTGACCCGATCTCTGGATCGCGGCGCTGAGGGTATTGGTTTATTCCGCACGGAAATTCCCTTCATGTCGGCGGACCGTTTTCCCACGGAGGCAGAGCAGCTCTCCATCTATCGGGAGCACATGGAAGCCTTTTCCCCCCGGCCGGTCACCATGCGCACATTGGATATCGGCGGCGACAAATCCCTCAGCTATTTCCCGATTCAGGAGGAAAACCCTTTCCTGGGTTGGCGCGGTATCAGAGTGACCCTGGATCACCCGGAAATTTTCCTGGTCCAGGTGCGTGCCATGATCAAGGCGAATGCCGGACTCGAAGGTGTGCTGCGTATCATGTTGCCCATGATTTCCAGCGTGGG
>CBDUMB010000586.1:0-2246 GCA_965368205.1 uncultured Pseudomonadaceae bacterium
CGGCACTATGCAGTTGAGTCGCAAAGTCATAGATATCTATACAACGCAACGTGGTACGGTCGTTGTCGGTAAACAACCAGACGTTAGCACGTGACACTTCGAGTGTGGTTGCGGTTCTTTCTGTGAGCAGAGCGAATGCACTTTTCAGGTGTTTCGCTGCTTTGTCCGGCATCCTGTTCAGTGCTGTGAGTACCGACAGGTAGTCTGGGTTTGAGGTGTCTTCTGGCTGACGCATTGACATAACTGTTAATTGCTCGATGTCGAGTAAAGAGGTGTTAGTGCTCTGAGTTTAGCTGACATTGAGCAAAATGGTGGCGTCAAAGACAGTTGAACGCGCTGGCCCCAACTGTCTTATGGTGCGGTGCTGTTGCGTTCTATGCCGCGCCAGCACGCTCAATGATCGTGCCTGTGCCCAGCCCGCCGCCACAACACATGGAAATCAGGCCATACCTGCCCTTGGTACGCTGTAGTTCATGAACCGCCTTGGCAATCAGGAAACATCCAGTCGCGCCGAGGGGGTGTCCCAGAGCGATGGCGCCACCATTCGGGTTAACTTTTGCCATATCTGCACCAACAGTTTTGGCCCAGGATAATACCACTGAGGCGAACGCTTCGTTTACTTCGAATACATCGATATCATTGATGTCCAGTCCTGCTGTGTTCAGCACTTTTTCAGTCGCCGGTATCGGCCCTTCCAGCATCAGCACAGGATCACAACCTACCAGGGCGGATGCGCGTATCACGGCCATCGGTTGCAGCCCAAGTTCCGCCGCTTTACTGGCGGTCATCATCAGAACTGCCGCAGCACCGTCTGCAATCTGCGACGATGTTCCCGCGGTATGCACGCCATTTTCCCGTGCCACCGGTTTAAGTTCCGCAAGCGCCGCAAGGCTTGTGTCACGTGGAACCTCATCTTCTGTCACCGTTATGGTTTCACCTGTTTTTTCGAAGTTTGCATCCATCACGGGCGCGCTCACAGGAATGATCTGGCTTTTGAAATAGCCCTGGTCAATTGCCGCTCGTGCTCGCTGTTGGGACAACAGGCCAAATGCGTCGGTGTCCTGTCGATTGATGCCGTATTTCTCAGCCACCCGTTCAGAACCTTCAAACTGGCTGGTGAATTCGTGATGTTCAAAATAGCTTTTTGAAACGGGTTTACCATTTTTCGGGTCCCGACCAACCGCATCACTGCCGATAGGCAGACGCGTCATGTTTTCTACCCCGCAAGCCAGCACAACGTCTGCATGACCCGCTGCCAGCACACTGTGAGCCAGCGTGGTGGACTGCTGTGAAGAACCACATTGTGAATCAATGGTTATGCAGGGGGTGGTTACTGCGCCGCCATGAGCCAGCCAGGCGGTTCTGGTGACATTCATGCCTTGTGCGGCGAGCTTGTTAATACAACCGCCAATGACCTGATCGACGACTGCCGAGTCAACACCATTTCGCTCGAGCAGACCCATCATTACCTGGCCCAGGACATCCGTAGGATGGGCGCCGCCAAGGCGTCCATTTTTCTTACCTACTGGTGATCGGGCAGCATCTACTATGACTATGTCTTGCATGAATTATTCTCTCTTTTTAGATGTACAGTTATTGAGTATCAGACACTGGTGAAGACCAGTGGGTTAAGCGATCTTGCAGCTCGGGTCGTACCCGTTCTGCTGGCTTCTCAGTAGCAGAGCCCAGGTAAATAAAGCCTGCAACCCGCTCCGTATCGGACAGATGCAGTGCGGCATTGATAACGGGGTCGAACGAATACCATTCGGTCAGCCACTGCGCAGCAAAGCCAGCCAGGGATGCCGCAACAAGAATATTCTGACAGACAGCGCCAACGGAAAGCTGTTGTTCCCACTCGGGTATTTTAACGTGGGGTTTAACATCGGCAACGACGCAGATAACAACCGGGGCGCGGGTGAGGCGGTTGCGTTCGGCAACAATATTCTGTGTTCGGGCGTCAGGATTCAGTTGTTTGTAACGCTCCGCCAGAATGTTGCCGAATTCTATTCGTGCATCGTCCTGGAAACAGACAAAGCGCCACGGCCCAAGCTTGCCGTGATCGGGTACGCGTGCGCCGATGTTCAGTATCATCTGCAGATCGTCAGGTTCGGGCCCGGGTTCACAGATATCCATGGCTTTTACAGAGCGCCGCTGTTGGAGGCGACGTAAGGCATCTTCAAGTCTATTTTTCGGATACACCTAAGGTCCAATTACGCAGAAACAAGGAGTGTCATTGTAACCGGCTG
>CBDUMB010000587.1:0-2244 GCA_965368205.1 uncultured Pseudomonadaceae bacterium
CGCTTTGTATTGCAGCAGGCGTGGCGCTGGGCAGCTTTGCGCCAGGTCTGTTTGCGCTGATTGCTGACCTGGAGGTGGCTAACGTTAACCTCGTCGTTGCGCTGTTCATATGGGTAATGATTTATCCCATGATGATCAATGTCGACTTCAGCAGCCTGAAAAAAGTGGGTCAGAAACCGAAAGGATTATGTATCACCCTGGTTGTTAACTGGCTGATCAAACCTTTCACCATGGCTGCGCTAGGTGTTTTGTTTTTCGAATATGTGTTTGCTGGCCTGGTAGAGCCTGACACAGCAAAAGAATACATAGCGGGCATGATTTTGCTGGGCGTTGCTCCCTGCACCGCCATGGTCTTTGTCTGGAGTCAACTGGTAAAAGGCGATGCCAACTACACGCTGGTTCAGGTGTCTGTAAACGACATCATCATGGTGTTTGCCTTTGCGCCGATTGCAGCCATGCTGTTGGGCGTCACTGACATAGTTGTGCCCTGGGAAACCCTGCTCTTGTCTGTTGTGCTGTATGTTGTTGTGCCGCTGATCGTTGGTTACCTCACCCGGGTGACACTGTTAAAAGCTGGAGCAGGCAGAGTTGAGAGCTTTACCTCGGGCATAAAACCTTTTTCGGTCCTGGGGTTATTGGCAACAGTGGTGCTTCTTTTCGGTTTTCAGGCGCAGACTATTCTTTCTGATCCGCTGGTCATCGCATTGATTGCTGTGCCACTGCTTATCCAGGGCTATGGTATTTTTGCGATCGCTTTTTTCTGGGCGTATCTCTGGCGTGTCCCTTATGCCACGGCGGCACCGGCTGCGTTGATCGGCACATCTAACTTTTTTGAACTGGCGGTGGCTGTTGCTATCAGCTTGTTTGGGCTGAATTCCGGCGCGGCTCTGGCCACGGTTGTAGGTGTGTTGGTTGAGGTGCCGATGATGCTGTCGCTGGTTGCTATCGCCAACCGTTTGCAAAAATACTTCAACACAGCCGCTGAACCCGTTGGTTAGCGGCTGGTAAATCGATCTGCGCTAGTCTTCGGGCTGGTCCAGGTATTCGCTGAGACCGTATCCAACCCGCTCACCGTCGAGAGTGTACTGCGTCATGCCTTCACCCACATGTGTATGTGTGCCTTTACGACGGTTGCGCAGGGGGATGTAACCCATCACGCGACCTTCAAGTTGTCGTACACGACCGTCTTCCAGGGTCAGTTCGGCGGACAGAGCGGTATGGTAGTTACTGTCGCCCGCATACTCTGTGTGCAGTTTTGTTTTAGTGATGCGCACCAGCTTCTGTCCTTCATGGAAGAGCCCGCCACCTTCGCCAGCGGACTTAGTGCGCACAATCATGCCCAGGTCATCACCGAAGTTGCCCGTGATCCAGCGATAAGAGGGGGTGGCTTGCCAGTATCGTGGTCCCCAGGAATGGTCTCGCAGTCCCCAGCCGGAAAAAGCCACAGGCGCTTCGTCACCCATCTGAATTTCGCCACTGATGCGGGAGTGCTGCTCGGTGTGCGCGCGGGCAAACTGGTTGCCATCATCTGGATCGCCGACGTGCCCGTACATAGGGCCTACGGCGTCATGCAGCAGGTTGATGCGCAGACGTTGATGTGGATTGTTTTTGAAAGCTTTGCCGGGGTCTGCCATCTCCTTGGGATCCGCCAGGAAAACAGCGCTGCCATCATAAGTAGTGCGTACAGACTCTGCCGGAGAGAGCACATCGATTTTCAAGCCACCGGCATCCCAGGCATCGTTGTGAGTGATGGCGGGTTTTGCATAGTTGAACAACGCGGAGCCGTCCGGATTCCAGACGATCACCGTCATTTCTGCATAACCTTCATTGGCCCGGTTACCGATGCGCACAAATCCGCCGCGGTTCTGTTTGGGATCAAAGAAGTTGAAGTAAACTGACTCGTTAAAGTTTTCTTCCGGGCCCAGCTCGTGGGTGAAATCGTCTTCTGCTTTTAGATTGCCGTATATGGCGATGCCATTGGGTGTTGTCTGCATGGGTTCTACTCCTGGTTTGTCGCTACGCGGATGACGCTTCCACCTTCACCATCAGTGAGCACATAAATACTCCCGTCTGGTGCCTGTCGAATATCTCGGATCCGATCCTTAATTTCACTGAAAACAACAGACTCTTCAATCACTTTCAGATTGTCCATCTGCAGGTGCCGAACCTCAGCGTCAACAAGGGCGCCCACAAACAGGTCTCCCTGCCATTGGGGGAACATTGATCCTTCATAGATCATCAGGC
>CBDUMB010000588.1:0-2242 GCA_965368205.1 uncultured Pseudomonadaceae bacterium
GGCGTAGTGGACTATCAGTATCACCTTGTTTATAACCCCATCGGGAAAGATGTCTGGGTACATGCCGCTGAAATTCTGCCCGGCGATCGCGCGGTACTGCACCACACCATCACCACGTTCGGCGACATCATGACCGAAGGTAAATACAAAGGTGAGCTGAACCGCAAAGGTGGCCTGCGTGGCTATGCACCAGGGGTGACCAGCCAGGCCTACCCGGAAGGCACCGGTACCTTTCTACCTGCTGACGCCACCATTGAGTTTCAGATGCATTACACCCCGGTTGGACGCGCCACGGTGGATGAGTCCAAAATGGGTGTCTGGGTATACGATGAGCCACCCACACATCCAATCGTCTCGGTGTTTACCGCAAACCCAAGAATCAAGATTCCGCCACATGCGGCCAATCATATGGAAACGGTTGAACGCACCATTCCCAAAGATGCGCTGTTGTTTAACCTGATGCCCCACGCTCACTTCCGTGGCAAGGCGGCCAACTTCATCGCTAAATACCCTGACGGCACAGAAGAGATGCTGTTGTCAGTACCGCACTATGACTTCAACTGGCAAACGGACTATCAGTTCAAAGAGCCAAAATTCATACCTGCTGGCACCACCTTGGTGCAAACTGGCTGGTGGGACAATTCAGCTCAGAACAAAGCTAACCCTGACCCAACTGCTGAAGTCACCTGGGGTGAGCAGTCCTGGGAAGAAATGTTGTTCGGCGCCATGCTGTTCCGCTTCTTGACCGAAGAAGAGTCAGCGCAGATGCGTGCTGAGCGAGGCATGGAGCAGCAGACTCAGGAAGTAGCCAGCGCTCGATAACTCGACGGACTGGTTAAGAAACCGCTGATCGGCAGCAGCTGATCAGCGGTTTTTTTATGCCCGCAACCTTTCAAGCCAGAGAGTAGTTGTACTCAGAAGACTGCATTTCCGCCAGACGGCTGACAATTTTCACATAATCGATATCCAGATCTTTGCCGGACAAAGACTGCGCAAACAGATCATCCCGCGGTACCTGCGCCGCTAAGATCAGTCGTTTTTTTGCGTCATATACAATTTCCACCAGCCAGGCAAACCGTCTGGCTTGATCCAACTGGCTGATCTGCGGGATCCCTGACACCAGCAGGTTCGGAAAACGAGCCGCCAGCGCCAGATAATCTTCGTAGCTGTGTAGCCCTCCGCAGAGATCCGCAAAATCAAACCAGGCAACACCCAGGGCTTGTTGTCTGCACGGCACCAGGCGGTCGCCTATCTGTATGGGTTCGGCGCTGAGCAGGCTTTCAGCGAGCAGTTCAACAATGTCGAAAAATCGCCCGGGCGTCGCGGCGTCTTCGGGATACTGATACAAATCGTCAGCGGAGAGTTTCTGCAACCGATAATCATCGGATCCATCGAGGGCCATTATCTGCATATGGTCGCGAATTGAATGTGTCAGCTTGCTGATTTCTCCATGACTGGAAGAGACACTGCGGAATAACTGCTCTGGACTCTGGTTTGAGCTGATACATACGGTGCAACCGCGCTGCCACCAGGATCGCATCAGACGACTGAACAGAATGGCACTGGCAACATCCAGCACATTGACTTCATCCACCACTACCAGGCTGGCACGCGGGGTTAGCGAACGCACGGCGCGCTCAAACGACATTGAGGGGGTTGCGTTAACTCGGGCGTTCAGCGCACTCATCAGTTCGTGAAAATGAAACCGTCGCTTCACCGCAGATGATGAAATATCGTACATGCCATCAAGCAGAAAACTTTTGCCGCGACCTGCCGGACCATGCAGGTAGATGCCTTCTGGCGGGGTGAGGAAACTTGCCCAGGGTAGGTGACGCTTACTTTCGTAGCGTGCAAACGCCGCAGCAAGCTGATCCAGCCGCTCCACAATATCCCGCTGCTCCGGGTTGTTGCGAACCCTGCGGGCTTTGACTGCTGCGTTATAAAAATCTGCCAGGGAATCAGGACGACGCGCGTCTCGGGTGAAGAAATCACCGCAGGTGGTGACCACAACAGCAACCCAGCCCAGCACACCCAGGACACCAAACACCGACGACGCGCCAAACCAGAGCGACAGTGCCAACGCGGCCCCAACCAGAATCCCCACCACCGCACGGCTCAGGCGCCTGGTGCCAGAACCTATTAATGTGGCGCTGACCAGCAGCACGGCAAACCCCAGCCACGCCCAGCCAAGGGTATCTGTGAGCTGATTCTGCAGGCGCAGCGCGGCCGCCAGCAGTGCCGG
>CBDUMB010000589.1:0-2240 GCA_965368205.1 uncultured Pseudomonadaceae bacterium
GCGCTGGTTCTGCGTAAATAGGCGGATAGAACTAGCCACAGCGCAGCTACAACAGCCAGATGTATCAGGTTCGAGATGTGCATTAGATCAGCACTGTGCTTTATTCATCGTCGCGCACCTCGCCATACCATCGGTATTCAATATCAGGTACGTTTTCAGGTGCTGGGCTCACCCCTAGTTTGTGTATCGTAAAACCTGCTTGTTCGTAAAAAGCGCGCGCTTCGTGATTCGCTTGATGGGTGTGCAGACTGAGAAAAGTCGGGTATCTGGCTTTTGCATGGTTGAGTAGCCTCGACCCGATACCAGTTCCCTGATACTCCGGAGCAACATAGAGCCGATCGATGTAGCTGTCCTGCAGAGCGATAAATCCACTGACCTGTGCGCTGTCCTCGAAAACCCATATATCGTCCGGCCCTGCAATAACCTCTGCAAATACCTGTTCTGCTTTGGTTGGCGTAAGTGCCTGAAAGTCCGGCAGGTAAGGGTATGCTTTGATACCGGCGTTGAACCATACCATTGCGGTTGCGCGCTGATCAGTGGGTTGGTAAGGGCGAATCATTTTGCTGACAGCGAAAATAGTTGAATGGGATTGTCCAAGGGTTTTTAAAAATAAGCAGGCTGTTCCAACCACCGGATAAAGGCGTTTCCGAACCTGCTAACCACTGATTTAATCCGTGTCTTGTTATGTTGCCCGCCGATGAACCATACTGTTCTGTACGGTCGAAGACGATGTGCCTGGGTTGAATCATGGGCGACCCTGACTTTTAGCTTAATGCTCATAGATTAATCCAAGAACTGGAGAACTAAAATGAAATTTGCATTTATTGCTCGATCCGGCGAACAGACGCTACCCCTTGAGGTGGAGCTGGCCTATCGACCGGGCAAGCAAACGCAACGTGCGCGCAGGGTCGCGGTTGGGGAGCTGCTGGCGCTTTTGGAAGCTGAGCAGGCAGAGGTAGACGCGTCCGGACATGATTCGGTGAAAGTCACCCTGCCAAATGCGGTTTGGATTATTGCAGAAGGCAGCGGGGTGGCAGTGTCGCGCGGTAAAATCTAGAGGCTGATGTTGTCCTGATGATCTGAGCGTCTATCAACGAGCTTGATGGCGAGCCAGGACATCGGCACATACGCCAGGACCAGGTCAGCAACAATAAACCACACAGGTGCAGGAATCAGGTTGGCTGCAACTACGCCTCCTACCAGAAAAAACAAACCAACGCCCCAGGCGGCTTGCCTGCGATACAGGCGGGTTATCAGATAGGTCGTTAGAACACCAGCAAAAGTGCCAAAGGCGTGCGCGAGAAAGGGAAACAGAAAATGTTTTGCAGACAACAGCAACATGCCGGCCTGCATACCTTGAGTGGTACTCATATCAACGCCAGGCGGCGGGGCAATAATCGACGGCCCGAGCAGAATCAAACTCATGTTCACAGCGCTGCCAGCGAGGATACCTGCGATCACGGCAATCAGAAGTCTAACTATATTCACGTCGCCTCCCTCAAGCGGTTTCCACCGCAAGTTTAATCAGCCTGACAATATCTTCTACTTCGTTTGTATCTGCAAGTTGGCGGCGACTCACGCTGCAGTTTTGACAAGCCATTCACAGTGATTCTGTTGAACTGGTTGCGGCTGACAAGGCAGAAATTTCTGTATGGAGGCTCAACTTTTCCAACCCAGGACCAAACGATGCCGTTATTCAAGCGTGACCCCAGGAAAAAGCTCCAGAAAGCCTATGAGCAGAAGATGGAAACCGCCATGCACGCTATGCGTCGCGGAGACGTCAGACAGAATGCGATATTGGTCGCGGAGGCTGAGCAGATAAAAGCAGAGTTAGATAAGGTAGTTTAACTACGCTAGGGTCGAATGGTGATCCTGGTACCGTCCTTCACAAGTTGCCAGATCTCATCCATGTGATCGTTGTTGTTTACTGCAATACATCCATCTGTCCAGTTTCGACCACGAAATGTTCTCGCTAAGCGGGTAACCCCGTTAGGCAGGCCATGGATGAAGATGTCGCCGCCCGGGCTGTGATTGTTCTTTTCCGCACGCATCTGATCCTGGTCATTTGGGTAGGAGATGCGAATCGATTTGTAAAAACGGCTCTCTGGATTCCGCCAGTCCAGGACGTATTGTCCCTCGGGTGTCCTTTCGTCCCCTTCGCGTTGTTTATGTCCAACAGGCTGTTCTCCCAGAGATATGGGATAAGATTTCACAACGTTGCTGCCTGACATCAGCAGAAG
>CBDUMB010000590.1:0-2229 GCA_965368205.1 uncultured Pseudomonadaceae bacterium
TCACCTTCATAAACCGTATTGGCACGGAACATGGGGTAAACATAGTTGGCGACAAAATCTTCAGTCAGATCTTCGATGAAGATTTCTTTCACGCCCATGGCCTTGGCTTTAGCCCGCGCCGGCTCAACTTCTTCACCCTGACCGATGTCCGCGGTGAAGGTCACCACTTCGGCGTTGTAGGTTTCCTGCAGCCAGCGACAGATCACTGACGTATCCAGACCACCGGAGTAAGCCAGAACAATTTTCATTTTATCCGCCACGTGCACATACCCGTTGAAAATGGGAGCGCAATCTTAGTGCAGTCGAGAGAGTTTGCAAGGCCAGTTGTTGTCGGGAAAGGGTCTTGGGTTATTCAGTTCGACGCCAGCTGTTCAGAGGACTGTCGCTCCAGACGCACCGTGGTGCGACGATTCTGCGCGCGTCCCTGGGCGGTTTTGTTATCCGCTACAGGATAAGCTGCGCCGTGAAAGCGGACCACAACCTGTTCTGCGCGAAGGCCCTGGTTCTGCAGATAGGTAGCCACTTCGGTAGCTCGAGCTTCAGCAAGTTTCAGGTTAGCCAGATCGCTGCCGTTATTATCGGTATGCCCATCTACAAAAACCTTATCCACCGCTGGATCCTGCAGGACATACTGGGCCAGCGCTCGAAGTTGACGCCGCCCATTGTCGTTGAGTTGATGCTGTGCAACGTCGTAGGTGATCCGCGTTCGGGACAGCGTCTGCCACGCCACTTTGATGTGCGTCTGGGCGCAGGCCAGAAAAGAAGCAAATTCAGACCGCATGTTTATCGCGGCAAGCTCAATCGACACTTCAGAGCCATCGTTAAACCATGCGGTACCCGCCAACTCGAGATGCAATCCCTGTTGCAGAGCCAGCAGCATGTCAGAGGCCAGGGCGGTGCGCGCAACCGCACCACCGCCTTCAATGTGGGTCATGCGACCCAGGGTTTGGCGCGCCGGCGCATCCGGATGCCAGGATGGCGCATAGCTGCGGACGGATAATGCACCTGCTTTGTGCATATCTTTGTTTGCCTGCAATTCAAAGCCTGTTGGCTCAATGCCATCTGCAACAAATCGAGCTTCGCCATAGGCCACAATGGGAAGCGCAAGAGTACAGGTACCTTCACGCTCGCTGTGCCGCCAGCCTTTGTCCCAGGCCGGCGCGAAACGAATCACCTCTGCAGCAGCGATGGACGTGCTCAGGCAGGCCAGGACGGCAACGGCGCACCATTTAGGCAGACGTGGGGTCAGGGCGCCAGAGACCCGGGGCCTGATGCTTAAACATGTTCGATGTGGCAATTGAAAGTTCACACCCTTGTTTATCGGCCAACTGCGGAATAGCTTGAGCCCCGGTGGCAAGTTGCTAAGGTGGAGGGATGAATCTAAATGAGCGTTTTCGCGGGTATCTGCCGGTTGTGGTGGATCTGGAGACAGGTGGCTTCGACAACGCGGTCAACCCGCTGTTGGAGCTCGCCTGCACATTCCTGCACTGGGAATCCGACACATTGTCTGTCGCCAGCCAGACGCGCTGGCATGTTGAACCCTTTGCCGGCTCAGAAGTTAATCCGGCAAGCTTACGCGTCACCGGTATTAACCTGGATGATCCACACCGTCAGGCACTGGATGAACGTGCTGCCATCAAAGAATTTTTCAAGCTGGTGCGCACTGCGATGAAAACCCACGGCTGCCATCGAGCCATCATGGTTGCGCACAACGCTTCCTTCGATCAGGGGTTTCTGAAGGCCGCGTGCGAACGCAACAATCTGAAGCGAAATCCTTTTCACCCGTTCACCAGTCTGGACACGGCAAGTTTAGCTGCGGTGGCTTATGGGCATACGGTCTTAAGTGAAGCCTGCCAGCGCGCGGGCCTCAGCTTCGATCAAAGCCTGGCCCACGACGCCGCCTATGATGCTGAGCGCACCGCGCAGTTATTCTGTCAAATGGTCAATGGCTGGCCCTTCGACCCCGTGGTGATGAACGGTCAGCCAACCTCTCCAGCCAATTGAAGCGCGCTTTATTCAGGCGCTGGATCAGCGGCACCATTCTCTTCAAGCAGAGTCTGTAATTCGCCGGATTCAAACATTTCAGTGATGATGTCACAGCCACCAACAAGTTCTCCGCCAACCCACAATTGCGGGAAAGTAGGCCAGTTGGCGTAACCGGGTAAGGTCGCGCGGATTTCCGGATTGCTCAATATGTCGACGTAGGCAAACCGCTGACCGCACGCCACC
>CBDUMB010000591.1:0-2225 GCA_965368205.1 uncultured Pseudomonadaceae bacterium
CGGGATCCACAATGACGTCTCTTGCCGGTCCCTTCAGGTCATCGTCATATTCAATGCGTTCTGCAACCCGTTGGCCATCTTGCTCATTTGCGCGAATTCTGACTTTCATGCCTACCCGCAACGCGCTGTCATCACCCAGTCGTTCGCTTTCGCCTTCGATGGCCACAATGGTGTCGTTTTCAACCTCATAGCGCGCGCCATTGACAAAGACGCTGCTGAATCCTGTGATGACGCCGGATGCAGTAACGGGTATTGAAGCAGATGATGGCGGGTTGGTGCCTGACGGTGGCGGCGCGGACGAAGAACCCCCACCACCGCCACCACACCCACTTAGCCCCAGAGCAGCCATGGCGGCAGCCGCAATAGCGATAGTTTTAGATCTCATATTCATATCCTCGGAAGTCTACAGAAGAAATTTTTTCGTGAAAGGGATTTATTTCCCTATTCATGGTTAGGGAAAATATTCCCTATCTTGGCGATTGTCAACTCAGAACTTGAAAAGTGTGACGAGATTGGCCTGGCGGCGATGAAGGCATCGGCGCTGAACACCTGCAGGTTGCAGCGACCCAAGCCTTGCACGACACTGTTTGCGGGTTTGATCCGGAAAGGCAGAAACACACTGCGCTCGGCTTGCGTTAGCGAACCCGCACCGTTGTCTATATAGAGGAGCCTGATATCAACAAGAACGATCATCCCAGCGCCAAGCGCCGCAAGCTTTGGGTTTTCGCGGGTACCCTCACAGCCTTATCGATACTTATCGGCGTGATGTTCATGGTCTCGCCTAAGGGTTTTAAGATGACCCACGAGGAAATAGGCACCGGCAAGCCAGCTTTGGTGTTTGTCTACGACCCAAACCTTGGCGTAAGTACAAGTCAGCCGGAACAGATGAACATCGCGCGCGATCAGCTAGGCGAACGGGCTTATTTCCTCATCGCCAGAATCGGCACCCCGGAGGGTGACAAACTGATCGCGGCGCACAATGCCAGGCCGCCGGAACTTTTACTTTTTGACCCATCTGGACGCCTGATAAAAAGACAGTTTGCTTTAATCGACGCTGACCAGCTGATCCAGTGGTTTCAGTAAACTACGCCTGGACGCCAACAGGTGGCAGATTAAATTTCTTTACCCAGGCGCAGCGCTTCTTCCGCGTAATGTTCATAAGACTGCTTCAATGTGGCCGAATTCAGCAGGGTGGTTGCCAGCAGCTCGCCGGTCTCCGGATCTGAAATATAGGTTTTAATCCACATTGATTCGGTGCGCTTGCTTTCACCCAACCCAACAACTTCACGCTGCAGTTGATATTTCTGGCCGACAAACAACGGGCCCTTGATCATTCTGACTTCGAGATCGGCAAACAAACCAATGGATGGCCCTTTGGGACCTTTGAGTCCGGATTTTGTATAACCTACCAGGGGACTGATCATTTCCGTTGGAATAATCGGCTTACCCCAGGGTGACTGAACGGCGTCTTCCGCCTCATACCAACGACACTTTTCGGTGATTTTTTCGAGCTTGCTGGCGAGCGTAAAAGGATAGCTGTTACCCAGGTGCTGATCGAAATCCATGACCACAACATCAGGGTCAGGTGACTTATCACCAATATGCACACCCTCCAGCAGAACCAGGTTCTCCGGGGTTGGTCTGGAGGCCATCAGGCTATCAAGGCGAGTTTCTGGATGCTCTGGCCCCAGCGACGCGGTACCTTCCAACACCGGTTCACCGGTTTTCTTTACCGCCCAGATCTTTGTAATTCTTGCATCTGCAGCGGGCAGCTCGACAAAAGCCTGCACTTCCTCGCCTTCTACCACAACGTTCTTAAAATGCGCGCTGATACAGCCTGACTCGAACCAGGTATCACCCCAGATTTTGTGCAGCAGCGGGTCGAACTGCGAAAAATGCGTGGGACCCTCAATCGGTGCGCCACTGAAGCCAAGCTCCTGCGCCTGATCATCATCATGGATAGACAGATGGCCGCCATATTCCTGTTCCGCCAGCATCTGCACAGGAAATCGAAAAGGGCCGTTAATAATGCCATCTCGTTCCTGTATTTCCGTATCGAACGCAAGCTGCGCCATGATCATCCCCGCGTGTAAAAACATCAGAATAGTTTTGTTGGCCCTTGAAACTCAAGAACTGAGTTTAAATAACCCCCACGTTTATCGACTGGCCTGGAAATGAGCTTTATAGTTTCTCCCCGCTGGCATATCGCCACACAAAATGGTGAA